>JBEBIF010000673.1:0-1452 GCA_040080515.1 Chitinophagaceae bacterium
GTCTCTAACTGTATGGGCTTTGACGGAACCCGCAAAACAAAGGAATTTGACAATTTTCACCGCGACTGGCCGAATATCATTGTAGCAGATGCTGCCACCATACGATCCGTAGATGAAAAATGGAATGAGCTGGGCTTAGGTAGTTTTATCCCATCTCCATCACTTAAATTCAAAGACCAGATGTACGGGGAGGAAGCAGTAGTGAACACATCAACCGATACAGGTCATTAATTTCTTTTATCTTGCTTATCATTCAATTCTTATTCAAATAAATGTCAGTACCGAAGGTCAATATACTAATGACAGGTGGCGGAGCACCGGGAGCTGCTGGTATCATTAAATGCCTGCAGCAGGAACCTACCTTCCATGTGATAGCTGCAGATGCCAATAGTAATGCAGTCGGTAAATACCTTGCCAAGGAATTCGTTACCATTCCAGCTGCTACAGACGCTTCTTTCATCGATGGGATTCTTTCTGTTTGCAGGGAAAAGAACATTCACGTATTGTTGCCATTGGTGACGAAGGAACTGGTTCCGCTTTCACAACACCGGAAGGAATTTGAACTGGCTGGCGTTAAATTACTAACATCCACCACCGCTTCACTGGAGATCGCCAATAATAAAAGCCGCCTGTATGAATTTTTGCAATGGCGGGGCATGGCCGTTCCGGAATTCCGTGTGGCAGAAACGGTGGAACAGTTTATAACCGCTGTAAAAGAATTGGGTCATCCGCTACAACCCGTTTGTTTTAAACCATCAGTATCCAATGGCAGCCGCGGGTTCAGAATTATCAGTGAGGAGATCAGCGAACTGGACCTGTTATTTAATCAGAAACCAAATAACACTTACATAAGATTGAATGATGCCGTACGCATCCTTTCCTCTGGCAGCTTTCCGGAATTGCTAATCAGTGAATATTTACCCGGAGAGGAATACTCTGTAGATTGCCTTGCAAATAAGGGAGAAGCAGTGCTTGTCGTGCCCCGTTTGCGCAAAAGAATGATCAACGGCATTAGTGTGGAAGGAGAGTTTGTAAAAGAAGAAAGTATCATTGCCTATTGCACCCAGATCATCAAAGAACTGCAACTGCACGGCAATATTGGCATTCAGGTAAAAAGAGCAACAGCAGGTGCGTTTTTAATTGTCGAGATCAATCCCCGGGTGCAGGGCACTATTGTTGCGGCACTGGGGGCTGGGGTAAACCTGCCCGTATTGGCAGTAAAACAGGAATTGGGCCTGCCAATTTTGCCAGCAGCACTACTGGTAAAATGGGGTACCCGCTTTACCCGTTTTTGGGATGAGGTCTTTTATTAAGCAGTATCTCCCGCAAAGACACAAAGAGCAAACTGACAGAAAAATTGCTTTGCGAACTTTGTTCCTTTGTGAGAAACTAAAACTGACAGAAAGGCATTAAAATTATTTTGGAAAGGTCTTTGCACGGTCACTCTTCATC
>JBEBIF010000674.1:0-1445 GCA_040080515.1 Chitinophagaceae bacterium
GCAATTCCTGAAACAGGACCACTAATAGCAATACCTGCATCCATCAAGGCCAGTGTACCTGCGCACACCGTTGCCATAGAAGACGAACCATTCGATTCAAGGATATCACTTACAACCCGAACCGTGTATGGAAAATCACCACCCGGCATCATTTTTTTTAATGAACGCATGGCCAGATTACCGTGACCAACTTCACGACGGCCAACACCTCTCATCATTTTCACCTCACCGGTAGAAAAAGGAGGGAAATTATAATGTAAATAGAATTTGGAATAGTCAGAAATCGCTGCACTCTCCAATAAAGTAGAATCTAACGGAGTTCCTAAAGTAACAGTTGTAAGAGACTGAGTTTCACCTCTTGTAAATAAGGCTGCTCCATGTGGAGAAGGCAGTACATCTACTTCCATATTCAGCGGACGAACTTCATCCAGCTTACGACCATCCAACCGAACTTTATCATTCAGGATCATATCCCGGACAACATAGTATTGCAGGTCGGCATAGTAAGTCTTAGCCCATTTTTTCACATCCTCTGGCAGGCTTCCGCCTTCTTCTTTTATGTAATCTTTTCTCAAATGCTCCATCAGTTCTTCCTGAATAGCAGCAAATTTATCTGAGCGGTCATGCTTGGCCAAAGCACCTTTTGCTACATCATATACTTTTGCTTTTGCAAAAGCATTTACATTCTCCCGCAACGCTTCATTATGCAGCGGCTTCGCATATTCTCTCTTAGAAGTAATTCCTTTTAATGCTCTCAGCTCTTCCTGTGCTTTTACCTGCACACGGATAGCATCATGAGCTACTTCAATCGCTTTGATCAAATCTTCTTCCTGGCATTCCTGACCCTCACCTTCCACCATCATAATGTTCTTATCAGTGGCAGCAATGATGAATTCAAAATCAGCTTTTGCTAACTCACTGCGGAAAGGATTAACCACATATTGTCCATCAATACGGGCAACACGAACTTCAGAAATAATTTCCTGGATAGGAATATCTGAAACTGCTAACGCAGCAGAGGCTGCCAGACAAGCCAGTGCATCAGGCATTACTTCAGGGTCGCTGCTGATCAATGTAACAAGCACCTGTACTTCGCATAAATAATCTTCCGGGAACAAGGGACGAAGTGCCCTGTCTATCAAACGGGAAGTAAGGATTTCATAATCGTTTAGTCTAGCTTCTCTCTTAAAAAAAGAGCCTGGGATACGACCAGCAGAAGCAAATTTCTCCTGGTAATCAACAGACAACGGGAAAAAGCTTTGCCCTTCTTTAGGTTCTTTATTCGCAACAACAGTGGCAAGAATAATACAATTGCCCTGGCGAACGGTTACTGAACCATCAGCCTGGCGGGCCAAACGGCCAGTTTCAATGATAACCTCACGGCCATCACTTATAGTAAATTTTGATTGTAAAGGTTGTGAAAGCATACGTTTAGAAGTTTGAGG
>JBEBIF010000007.1:0-28742 GCA_040080515.1 Chitinophagaceae bacterium
GAAATGGACCGAAGACCGGAAGGATGCGCATGGTATTCTTTCGCCGGAAGTAAAAGGCAAACGGGTGTTTATGAATGTGCAGTCACGCCAGTTGTTTTTAATGGAAGCAAAAGAAGGCGAAACAGAAACGCTGACCGTCGGACGATTTATATTCAGTAAAAATAATTTCAATAAAGCCGTGCAAGTAATAAGGGAAGGGATAGATAAAGATGGCTGGCTCATCATCGATGAAGTGGGGCCACTGGAATTGAGAGGCGAAGGGTTTGCAGATGTATTGAAAGAGGTACTGGCCCGGCGGCAGCGCCAGGTACTATTAGTAGTAAGAGAGAAAGACGGGATGGTGGAGAAGGTAAAGGAGTATTTCGGATTGAGTAACCCGGAGATCATCAGGGAGATTGCTGAATTGCCGGGATAATTAAGGGAGCAATTTGATTTTCAGGCAGGTCTTTTCTCATGTAATGAACCACATAGAAAGATAGAAACATAGGCGAACACATAGCTATCCACGCCTGGACTGAACGACTTGTGTATTTCTATTGTATTCCTATGTGCCTATGTGGTTCAAAATATCATCACCAGGCCCCCTTGTATTCATTAACAGTAAATAAAAAAAGCCGCCAACCCCACTCGCCACTCCCCTACAGCGTAGCCATATCAATCACAAACCTATACCGTACATCGCCTTTCAGCATTCTTTCATACGCTTCATTGATCTCGTCCATGCGGATCAGTTCAATATCGGATACAATATTATGTTCGGCACAAAAGTCCAGCATTTCCTGTGTTTCAGGAATACCACCGATGAGTGAACCGGCAAAACTCTTGCGGCCAAAGATCACATTGAAGGCAGGAATAGAAGCCGGGGTTGGTGGCACACCCACGCAAACCATTACACCGTTGGTGCGCAGCAGGCCGAGGTAAAAGGCATAGTCATGATCGGCAGAAACCGTATCCAGTATGAAGTCAAAGTAGCCGGTTACTTTTTTAACTTGTTCCGGGTCGCTGGTCAGTACAAATTTGTGTGCGCCGAGTTTTGTTGCATCTTTTTCTTTAGAAGCGGTATGGCTGAGCATGGTCACTTCTGCACCCATGGCTGCAGCGATCTTTACGCCCATATGGCCCAGGCCACCCAGTCCGAGGATACCCACTTTGGAGCCTTTGCCCACCTTCCAGTGGCGAAGGGGAGAATAGGTGGTGATGCCGGCGCAAAGTAAGGGTGCCACTGCGGCCAGCGGTTGTTTATCAGAAATGTGCAGCACAAAATCTTCATGTGCCACAATGGATTTACTATAGCCGCCATGGGTGATGATGCCACTGCCATCCCTTTCCGGGCTGCCATAGCTGAAGGTGGCGCCACCGGCGCAGTATTGTTCCAGGCCTTCTTTGCAGTTATCACATTCCCGGCAACTGTCCACCAGGCAGCCGATACCGGCCAGGTCGCCTACTTTGAATTTTTTTACATGCCCGCCTACTGCCGTCACCCGTCCCACCATTTCATGACCGGGCACACAGGGATACACGGCATTGCCCCATTCATTGCGGGCGGTATGCAGATCACTGTGGCAGATGCCGCAGAAAAGTATCTCCATCTGCACATCATGCGGCTTGGGATCTCTTCTTTCTATAGTTAACGGAACGATAGGTGTGGTAGCGCTTTCGGCGCCGTAGGCTTTTGTAGCTGACATAGTTGGTTATTTTAAAAATTGAGGGGAGGCAGTTAAGAGAAAACAAACTTACTCTTAAAAAGTTGGCCGGAATGTAAAAGAATTATTACCTGTAACAAAAAGCAAGAAACCCGGCGAAACATATCTTACTATTAATATATTTGAAAAGAGAATCTGTAACCCTTAAAAACAAACCCCTATGGCAAAGACAGCTAAAGCAATGCTGCTACCAGAAGAACTGGTGCTAAACAAGATCTATTTTATTCGTGGGCAAAAGGTGATGATCGACCGGGACCTGGCAACATTATATGGAGTAACTACCGGTAATCTGAACCTTGCTGTAAAAAGGAACAAAGAACGCTTTCCCGGTGATTTCATGTTTCAACTCACCAGCGAAGAGGTTGAAACTTTGATATTGCAATTTGCAATATCAAAAAACGAGGGCAGGGGTGGTGCCAGAAGACCCCCTTACGCATTCACCGAACAAGGTGTTGCCATGCTTTCATCTGTATTAAACAATGAAACGGCTATCCGGGTAAATATCCAGATCATCCGGGTGTTTACCAAAATGCGGGAACTCCTCCTCACCCACAAAGACATATTACTCCAATTAGAAAAAATAGAACGAAAACTCACCCGGCACGACGATGACATTGCCCTGATATTCCAGTATCTGAAACAACTGCTCAGTCCGCCGGAAACACCCCGGAATAGAATTGGGTTTAAAAGGAATGGGGAGAAGTGAATAGATAATAGTGAAAGGTGAATAGTGAACCTGTTTGCCGACAGGCGGGAGGATGGCTGCTTTTTGATATTCCAATTTGGAATATCAAAAAAGGAGGCAAAGGGTAGTATGCATAATGTACTTAACAACATGAAGTCGCAATTTGCGACTTCAAGATACCTGCGGAAACACGAATAGCAGTTTATTGAAAGCGGTGGGTCTGCCAAAGAAACTGGCCAAAGCAAAATGATCTTGCTTTAAATAGAATTAACGGGCCCTGCTGCTACCGTGTTTTATTTGTTTTGCCCTGTTAGCCCGCTGTACATTTCTTCCAGGGTGGTTTTTAATGCAGGCGATTCATCTTATATAATAAGGGAGGGGTTTCTTTCAGACATACACAATGTCCTTTTCTACAAATTCAAGGTAGCCGGGCTTGATAGAACGTTTGGAAACGACATCGGTTTTTATACCAAACAGCCCTTCTATTTCATCTGCCATGGCAACAAAGTTTAGTCCCATGGGTGCCGAAAACTCTACAGCAATATCGATATCGCTGTTTTCGGTGGCCTCACCTCTTGCATAAGAGCCAAAAACTCCTATCCGGGAAAGAGGATACTTCCGTTGCAGCTCCGGTTGGTGCTGCCGCAATGTTTGTAATATATGTTGCAGGGTGAACATGGTACAAAGTAACTACAAATTTCAAATATTTGGAAACCAGGTATTCAGAAAGGACCAGTAGCTGTCTGCAAAACGGAAACACAGATGGGACATGCAGATAAGTACCTTTACCCCATGGCTGATGTGCATGATAAAAAGACCCGCAGTTACAATATGAGCCGCATCCGCAGTACGGATACCAAACCGGAGCTGCTGGTACGCAAATTCTTACATGCACTGGGCTACCGCTACAAACTGCACGACAAAACCCTGCCTGGTAAGCCCGACATCGTTCTCCCCAAATACCGCACCCTCATCTTTATACACGGCTGCTTCTGGCATGGCCATGCCAATTGCAAATACTACAAAGTACCCCAAACCCGTACCGACTGGTGGCTGAAGAAAATAAACACCAACAAAGACAATGATGTTAAAGCAGTGAAGGCATTGAAGAAGGAAGGCTGGAAAATCATTATTATTTGGACATGTAAGCTCAAATCAAAAAATACAGAGGCCACACTTAAAGGCGTAATAAAGAAATTGAAAAATTAAAGCCCAAACCTACTTATTAAACAAGTATTGCAGTTTTCATGATAAGTCAATAAATTTGTGTAATACGCATATTTAATGGCAAATAATGCAACAAATAGGATTAAGGTAGTTCTTGTAGAGCAAAGTAAAAGCAATAAATGGCTTGCAGGAAAATTGGGTATGAACGAATCTACGGTTTCTCGTTGGTGCACTAATAATTCCCAACCATCTGTCGAAACACTATCTACAATTGCTACAATTCTAAATGTCGATATAAGGGAACTACTTTCTTCAACCAAAAAAATAGTTAAATGATGGAAGAAAGGAATTGCCTTATATTAACTCAGCTTAGGAATGATGGTGAATACACCGATTTTATTGGCAAATTTTATAACTTCCCAGCTTCTGATAATGAAAACTATTTAGACCAATTTAAGACACTCCCAATAGAGTTTCTTTATTTTGATCCAAATCACGGGGAAGGCGAATTTTATGGGTATGGTAAAATAACAAAGCCTCCTTTTCCTGATAAAAAAAATGCTGATCATTATTTTGTAGAAATAGATGAGTACAAACCATTCTCCAAACAAGTTAGTTGTATCGGGTTAGATGGTAAGATACTCGAGGAGTCATATTCCCCCCAGTTTTATAATCAGGAAGACTCAGTTAGAAAAACTTCATCAAAATTAATTGATGAAGTTTCTTTAGATGGAGGCATTCTCTTAAACTTCAAAGCCGATGCACATCTAATTCAGGTTTTAGGTGAGCAACTTATTGCATCGGAAAGAGTTGGGATTTTGGAATTAATTAAAAACTCCATAGATGCCGGATCTTCCTATTGCGATATAAAAATTGAAAAAATCCCAAATCTTCCAACTATACCGGATTCATTATATGTATTTAATGGTTATGATGGTCCAGTTATAGTTGTTGAAGACGATGGTAGCGGAATGACTAAAGAACAAATCGAACTAGGCTGGCTAAGACCTGCATCAACATTAAAGACTAACGTAAAAGAAAAACTAAAAAGAGAAAGAGAAAAAGCAATCAGAGAAAATAAGCTTGATGTATTTGAGAAATATCTTCAATTAGTGAAAGAGGAAAATAAAGGCAGAATTCCTTTAGGAGAAAAAGGCGTAGGCAGATTTGCTAGTCATAGGCTCGGTAAAAACCTAATTATCAAGACCAAGGTTAAAGAAAACAATTACGAGTATATTTTAAAAATCAATTGGGACGACTTTAATATTCTGGATGGGTCTCACAAAAATCTAGACGATGTAAAGGTTATACTTTCTCGTCAAGCACCTTCAAGAGACTATGGTGAAAAAAATAGTGGGACCCAGTTGATAATATATGGTGGCAGGGAGGGGTTAGAATTGACAGAGGAAGAAATAAGAGAAATCAATAGTACCATTCTAAAATTAAATACGCCAAATCCGAATCCAACGGCAAAAAATCAGGCATTTAAAGTATCTTTTTCTTGTTTGCAGGTTAAAGCCCTTGCCAATTACTCGATTTATAACCAAAGAGAAGATCAAGTCTTTAGTATATCTGGTATTGTAGATCAGAATGGAAACTTTGACTATGACTACTTTTTTACTCCTCCGTATAGTGACAAAATTCCTTTAAGCGGATTTGATAGAAGAAATGAAAAAATAGATATTAGAAAACACAATAAAAAGTATTTTCTAAGGGAAATTGACGGGAGACGGTTATGGAAAATCCCCACATGTGGTTCATTTTATATTCATATTGATGTTTGGTACAGAGATAGACCATGGGTTGAAAAGTCTGATAATGATTTTTTAAAACATTTGAAAGACTATGGAGGGATTTCTATATACAGGGACGGTATAAATGTATATCCGGCTGAGTGGGGAGCTAAATATGACTGGTTAGGCTTGCGGCAACGGCAAATTTCACAAACTAAAAGAATATCGTATTATCATATGCTGGGGAACGTGGAAATAGAGCAATCAAACAACATAACCTTAGTTGACCAAACCAACAGAGAAGGAATGATTGTTAATTCCGCTTTTCTTGATTTAAAAGAGTTGGTAAAGGCCGTTGTTCTATATGTTGAGATAGACTATATGGGTAAAAGAGATGAATTAAATAGCTTAACTGGCGGATTGATAAGAGAACCAAGAGTTTTAAACGAGTTCTCTCGGCAATCAGCTAAGATTATTTCTAATATTCATGACAAATATGATGTCGTAACGGATCCGTACCTACTGTTGGAAGAATTAGGAAATATAAGCGATAGAAAAAGTAAGTTAGTCGACCTTGCAAAGTCCTCTAAAAATTTACAAAAGAACCTGGATGCAATGACTCAAGTCCAAGATATGCTTACGGAACAGGCGGGCTTTGGGTTGGGGATTGCAGTAGCACTTCATGAAATTAATAAAGTAGCTTCTAATTTCTATTATGGGATTCTTGAGGTAATCAAAAAGAATCAATTTGACAAGGTTAAACTTGAAGATTTAAAAAACACCTCTGAAGCCTTAGGGTCCGAACTAATGCGTATTAGTCCTCTTAGAGCCTTAAGAAATGAGAAAGAAATTACATTTAAAATATCCGAATCCATAGAATATGTAAAATCCATTTTTGAATGGCAGTTTGACAAATATTCAATTCAATTTAGGTATAACATAGAGCAAGATTTTGAAATAACTACAAGATATGGTGCCGTTAATCAGGTCTTAACAAATCTGATTGATAACTCCTGTTACTGGCTTGACGATCCCGATATTAGCAACCGGGAAATTAAAATAGTTTTAGATGCAAAGGACAGAACAATAATTGTTGCAGATAGTGGTCCTGGCTTAGCTGATTCAATTTTGCCTTATTTGTTTCAGCCGGGCTATAGCCTTAAAGAGCCACAAAGTGGCTTAGGCTTATACGTTTGCAAGTATTATATGAATCAAATGAAAAAGAGAGGAGATATATATTTAGTTAAAGAACGTGACAGAATAGTGGATATGAATGGGGCGCAATTCCTTCTTGATTTTTCAAAAGTAAATACACAAAACGAAGATGAAAACTAAGCCGTCAATCATTGTATTTATTATAGATGATGAATTCCCCAAACCTCAAGAATTTAGAGAGAAGGGAATTTATAATTCTGCAATTTCGATGGAGAATTTATATTATCTAGCAGTAAACAATGAATGGCAACACCATTTGAGTTATTTGCAACAGCTTATTAAGGATATATATACCAGCGAATCCAGAATCCAAGGATATATAGACGTCGTTGGGTTTTCTACACCTACACAAGCACTTAAAGAAATTGAATCAGGCCTTTTACCAAATGTTGTAATATATGATTGGGAATATTTAAATTCTCCAGCTTACTCACAAAATTCTAGTGAATGGTTATTAAATATTCTACTTGTTCCTGATGTTTTTGTATTTGTTTATTCAAATCTGAAAGACCAACTGCCAAAGTATCTTAATCACTCGGATTTAAATTCTCATTTTTCTAGTTTTCAACTTTTCGCAAAAGGGGGGCAAATTCAGTCTTCATTTAATGCTGAGGAATTTATTTTTCAACATATAATAGGATTAGCCACCGATCGAGGAGAAATAAAAATAAATGGAATCAAAATAGAATTTACTAAAAACAAGTATTTAAAAAGCGCCTCCGATATACTATATCTTCAAAGAATTCTAGGAAGCGAATATGTGCTTGAGGAACTAGCTAAAATCGAGTTTAGGGTAAATGAGCTTGGTATAGAAAAAATACTGAATGATTCGAAAGGGTATTTGCTATACAGTGAAAAGAAAAACATTCTGCTTACCTCCTCCGAAAATACCAAACGCCAAGATTTGGGGCCAATTAGTCAACTTAGTTACACAGAAGTAATAAATAGGTTCTCACTGAGTATTCTCGAAGACACAATAACAAGAGGATTTCTTGTAATGAAATAGTTTAAAATGCCAGCATTAACAGAAGAACATATAAATATACTTGGACCTCTAATAAATCCGTTTGAAAGAAGCCCCGATAAACCTCCTTTTAATTTTGAAGTATTAAAGGAAAGAGGTGAGGCTCATAATGATGAGTTCATTTATGCAATTCATAATGGCATTAATAATGGCCGTCCAACTACTCCTGATTTGATTTTAACAATTAAAGAAAGAGATGAAAACAGAATACTTGAAGGAGGAAAATATATTGAGAAATGCTATTTATGGGTTATTGACGATGTGAGCATAAAAATAATGTGGGAGCTGACTCCGAATGTTTTAAGAGGAGCGGCTATTCCTCAAAAACCCTATGTCTGCCATACAAATATTACGGGTTGTCAAAAGGCGTTAGCTGGGGGTGAAATGTATTTCTGTGAAGACGGAAATATTTATATCAACTTTTCGTCAGATAGATATGGATATAGGGGAACAGATGAAAGGAAAAGTAAGGTAATTGAGGTTCTGGAGTATATGAAGTATAAAAGCATAAAAATTATAGAACTCTAATGGAACTATTATCAATTGACATTTTCAGTGGTTGTGGTGGCTTAACAGAAGGCATGCATCAGGCAAGTTTCAAAACGAAAATTGCTTTTGAGATTGATGAAATAGCTTCAACGGCATATCGGGTAAATCATCCGGGTACAACTGTTATAACTAAAGATATTCGGGATGTTTCCATTACTGAGATTAAGGAAAAGCTAAATGGACAAACAATTCACCTTTTAGCTGGCTGTCCACCTTGCCAGGGGTTTTCTAAAATGAGAACATTAAACAAGCTAATCCCTGTGGATGATGAAAGAAATGGTTTGATAATGGAATATGTAAGATTGGTTAGAGAATTAATGCCTTATACTATAATGATGGAAAATGTTCCAGGGCTAGTTAATTATGACCTTTTCAAAAAAGCGATTTCAATTTTACAAGACGAATTAAAATACAAGGTTGACTTTAAAGTGGTAAATGTGAAAGATTATGGTGTGCCACAAAGCAGGAAAAGACTGGTTTTGGTGGGATCACGACTTGGGAAAATTAAGGTGGCGGAGGGTACCAATAAAAGAAAGACCGTGAGAGATGCAATATCACATTTGCCAAATCCAAAAAAATCAAGGGATCAATTGCACAAAATTTTCCCATCGCATACTCATGAAGTTCAAGAGAGAATCAAATTAACTCCTAAAAACGGGGGGGGGCGAAAGGACCTGCCAAAGAGATTTAAACTTAAGTGTCACGAAGGGAAAAATATTGGCTTCAACGATGTTTACGGCAGACTAAGGTGGGATGATTTCTCAACAACAATAACCGGAGGTTGTTTAAACCCCTCAAAGGGGAGATTTCTTCATCCGCAGCAGAATAGATGTATATCTGCTAGAGAGGCTGCTTTATTGCAATCTTTTCCGGCTAAGTATAAATTTCCTACTGATATTTCCAGAGGACGGTTGGCCCTATTAATTGGAAATGCATTACCTCCGGCATTTAGCTATATACAATCAGCCAATATAAGAAAGCATATACTGGAACATTTAGGCAAATAATTACTTTTTTGTAAACGCCTTATCCAAATCTTCAAACAACTTAACAGCTTGTTCAAACTCATTCTTGATACTATCGTACAGGTTGTTAGCAATTATGCTAATGGCTTTGTTTTCTTCGCTGCTAAGAGTTGGATATCTGAACTCGCCCTTTTCAACATGGGTTTTTATTTTCGTCCATCGCCTGTGAAAACTATTAAGATCATTATTCTTTTTACAAATACTTGAAAGGTGATCTTCCCAGGACAGATGATTTTTTTCTTCATTCTTAGACCTTTTATTGCAAGGAGAGCAAATGGGAACAATATTTCCGGGATGATGCAAGCCCGTCCCCTCCCTATTAAACATTACTAAGTGTTCCATTTGCAGGTTTGAATCGCTTTTCCCGCAATAGGCACATTTACCTTCAAAAATCAAATCTCTGATCTTAACCCAATCCTGTTTTCCTTTTCCTGAAAGGGTATTAAAAGGTCTGCCAAGATAATATTCACCGATTCGTGTAAGAAAGGCCCGTACTGCAGTATTTGCAGCATCGGCGGAAGTGTTATATACGGCCATGGTTATTTTTTAAATTCCTTACTGCTAAAAAATTCTGAAAGGGACACCCCCAACGCCTTCACCAACCGTTCCAAGATCTCCACCGACACATTCCTCCTCCCATTCTCCACATCACTCACATAAGTTCGGTCCACACCGGCTTCAAGACCCAATGCCTCCTGCGAAATACCCATCTCACTGCGCAAGTGCTTTATCCGCTGGCCGATCTTCAACTTGATGTCCATTGGTGTAAGGTCTGCCATTGTAGATTATAAGTCAACGGACTTTAAGGGTACATCCCTTATCTTTGAGGATAAACCCCTACACTATGAAACGAATTGATTCACTCGAACAATTGAAACAGGAAGCTGCTTATGATGAAAACAAGAACACCGCTGAGTTTTTCATCCTGCTCAAAGGCGGTGCCCGCAGCAGCAAACGCATCACTTATTTTCCCGACACCAACCGCTTTGATGTATTTAATGAAATAGATGACAGTTGGGAGGAAGACCTTACTGAAACCCAACTGCAAAGCCATACCCACATAATACTGGCAATAGAACGGGGTGCTTTTTATAAATATGAATAAGATGCGTACAGCGGAAGAAATGACACAGGCAGCAAGACTGGCCATTTTAGCATTGCGAAAAGCAAAGCTGGAACAAGGCCACCCGTTCATGATCAATACTTCAGCGTTGCCGCCCGGTCAATGCTACCTGGAATACCCCGATGGTACCATTGAGATTGTAACCTTATCTAAGTCAAGAATGGATTTTGAAATAGTAAGACTATTATCCCGGGAAGAATCTGTTGAATTATTGAAACTATTGGACTTACTTTAAGATACCCTATATGTTAACCGTCAGACCGGGGCGGTCGGACGGGGACCCCGCATGGGCGGGGCAGGCGGTTGGACGTTACCTAAAGGCACGCCTACTTCGGAGCGAGGCTCGCCTATATGTAGGGGTAGGCACGCCTCCATATTTAGTAGGCACGCCTACCTCTGAGCGAGGCTCGCCTATACCTATAGGTAGGCACGCCTCCATTTTTAGTAGGCACGCCTACTTCTGAGCGAGGCTCGCCTATACCCACCAGTAGGCACGCCTACCTCTAAGCGAGGCTCGCCTATACCCACCAGTAGGCGCACCTACCTTTTAGCTAGGTCGACCTACCCCTATAGGTAGGCGCACCTACCTTTTAGCTAGGTCGACCTACCCCTGTAGCTAGGTTGACCTACCCCTGTAGCTAGGTTGACCTACCTTTTAGCAAGGTCGACCTCCATCCGAGCAAGGTCAACCTCCATCAGAGCGAGGTCGACCTCCATCTGAGCAAGGTCAACCTCCATCAGAGCGAGGTCAACCTACCTCTATAGCGAGGTCGACCTCCATCAGAGCAAGGTCAACCTCCATCAGAGCGAGGTCGACCTCCATCAGAGCAAGGTCAACCTCCATCAGAGCGAGGTCAACCTACCTCTATAGCGAGGTCAACCTACTTCTGAGCGAGGTCGACCTCCATCCGAGCAAGGTCGACCTACTTCTGAGCAAGGTCAACCTACCCCTGTAGCTAGGTTGACCTACCTTTTAGCAAGGTCCGCCTGCCCCTGTAGCCAGGTCTGCCTGCCTCCGAACCCCATTATGCGGTGAATAAGGCCGCTATTCACCGCATAATTTGCGGCGAATAACATCTAAAGAAGAGAGGAAGAAATACAAATGATGTCTCGCAAAGGCGCAATGCCGCTAAGGGTTTCCTTTGCGCCGTGGCGGCGTTGCGAGAGACCATTCTAATTTCTTAGTGGCCACAAAAAGATTCACCCGCACTAAACCGATCATATATATTGTAGTCTGAAAATCTTTACTTAGCGCCATAAACTGTATTATGAGAAAGATCGCTGCCACCCTCACCTTCATCATCACCATCGTTGTCATTGCCATTAGCTGCTCCAAAGGCAGCACCACCAGTCCCGGTACTCCCGCCACTGACCCCTACACCGCCATCAAAGCCGCCTTCGGCACCCGTATCGATCCCAACAGCCTGGCCAATTATGCCACACAACCCCGCCCCGGCTATATCATTAAAGAAAATACCGGCGGCAATCCTATCACCAATGCCAAAGCCACCCTGGGCAGGGTGCTTTTTTATGATAAGAACTTAAGTATCGACAACTCCGTTTCCTGCGGCAGTTGTCACAAACAGCAATTCGCCTTCAGCGATACTGCCATTGCCAGCAAAGGCGTGGTGGGTGGCACCACTGCCCGGCACTCCATGCGACTGGTCAACTCCCGCTTTGCTGTAGAAGTAAAATTCTTCTGGGATGAACGGGCCGCCACACTGGAACAACAAACCACCAAACCCATACAGGACCATGCAGAAATGGGCTTTAGCGGACAGAGCGGCAGACCGGCTTTGTCTTCCTTACTCACCAAACTGCAGGGCATTGGTTATTATAATGAACTGTTCAAATTTGTATATGGCGATATCACCGTAACCGAACCCCGCCTGCAGGAATGCCTGGCACAGTTTGTAAGAAGTATTCAATCCTTCGATACGAAATATGATGCGGGCAGGGCACAGGTGCCGAATGATGGCGCCCCCTTTCCCAACTTTACCCCACAGGAAAACCAGGGCAAACAATTGTTCCTGGGCCCACCCATTTTTAATGCATCGGGTGTTCGTACCGGTGGCGGCGCCGGTTGCAATGGTTGTCATAATGCACCGGAGTTTGACATCAGTCCGAACTCGGGCAACAATGGTATCATCGGACGGATAGGAGGAGGAGGTATCGACATCACCGTAACAAGGGCCCCCAGCCTGAGAGAGGTGGTGAATACTGCTGGTATAGAGAACGGTCCGCTGATGCATACCGGCAACCTGGCCACCCTGCAAAATGCAGTAGGCCATTATAATACCATCAACATTGCACCGGGTAATACCAACCTCGATCCCAAACTGACACCGGGCGGCAACGGGCAGCAGCTCAATTTGAGTGGTGCGGAAATGAGTGCCATAGTGGCCTTTCTCAAAACACTGAGCGGTACGAATGTGTACACGGATGTGAAGTGGAGCAGCCCTTTTTGATAAGCCACTTTTTTTAGCCACGAATTACACGAATAACACTAATGGAATAAATACAAATTTGATTGTCCGGGGACCTTTAGGTAATAATTTGTATTTGATTGTATTAATTCGTGCTATTCGTGCAATTCGTGGCCACCTCCCAAAAGCCCGCCCGAAGGGCCCTGTGAGCAGGGCGAGTCTGACAGTTTGTCAACTTTTCCTCCATTGGAACGCATCTTGTACAGCTACCAGCGTTCAACAAAGCCATATCAGCAGTATCTTGCACCCCCGATTAACTAATTTACAGAACAACTAATTAACTATGATCCAGGAAAAAGGCACTATCTCTATCAATACCGAGAACATCTTCCCCATCATCAAAAAATTCTTGTACTCCGACAACGAGATCTTCCTCCGGGAACTGGTAAGCAATGCTGTGGATGCCACCCAAAAGATGAAACGCCTGGCCACACTCGGCCACTATGCCCCGGAACTGGGCAACCTGAACATACAAGTGAAAGTAGATAAGGAAGCGAAGACCATCACTCTGTCTGACAGCGGAATCGGTATGACGGCAGAAGAGATCAAAAAATACATCAACCAGGTGGCCTTCTCCGGCGCAACGGAATTCATGGAAAAATTCAAAGAAGCCAAAGATGCTAATGAGATCATCGGCCGCTTTGGTCTTGGTTTTTATTCCTCCTTTATGGTGGCAGATAAAGTGGAGATACAAACATTATCGTACCAGCAAGGTGCTGAAGCAGCGCAATGGGTGTGCGATGGCAGCACTTCTTTTGAGATAACAGCAGGCAGCCGTACCGAAAGAGGAACGGATGTGATATTATATATCAATGCAGAATCAGAAGAGTTTCTGGAAGAACACCGCATCAGTGAGATACTGAATAAATATGCAAAGTTCCTGCCCGTGCCGGTACAGTTTGGTACCAAAACAGAATCGGTGGAAGATGGAACTGATGATGATGGTAAAACCAAATACAAATCAGTAGAAGTTGATAATATCATCAACAACACCAATCCCATCTGGACGAAAGCGCCAACAGAACTGAAGGATGAAGACTACCTGGATTTTTACCGGGAGCTGTATCCATACGCAGAAGAACCACTGTTCTGGATCCACCTGAATGTGGACTATCCGTTCAACCTGACCGGTGTATTGTATTTTCCCAAACTGAAAAATGATTTTGAGATACAGAAGAACAAGATCAAACTCTTCAGCCGCCAGGTATTCATTACGGATGAAGTAAAAGATATTGTTCCGGAATTCTTATTGCTGCTGCACGGTGTTATTGATTCACCGGATATTCCGCTGAATGTAAGCCGCTCTTTCTTACAGGCCGACAGCAATGTAAAAAAGATCAACAGCTATATCTCCCGCAAAGTGGCGGACAAACTGCAGGAGCTGTTTAAAAAAGACCGTAAAGCCTACGAAGCCAAATGGAACGACATTGGCATTTTTGTAAAATATGGCGCCCTGTCCGATGAAAAGTTTTATGAAAAGGCGAAAGAGTTCTTATTATTCACCAATACAAAGAACGAACACTATACCCTGGAAGAATATACTATCAAAGTAAGAGATTTTCAAACCGATAAGGAAGGGCAGCTGGTGTATCTCTATACCGTAGATCCGGAAAGGCAGGACAGTTATGTGCAATCGGCCCTGAAGAAGGACTATGATGTGCTGCTGATGAACTCACCGATCGATACTCACTTCATCCACCACCTGGAAATGAAACTGGAAAAAACGGCATTGAAAAGAGTGGATGCCGATGTGATCGATAAACTGATCGTAAAAGAAGATGCCCCAACACATACACTGACAGACGAAGACACGAAAAAATTAAAAGACATTTTTGACAAAGCCATTCACAACCCGGCGATGAAGATAGAAGTGGAAAGCTTGCCGGCAGATGCCATGCCCGTTACCATCACCATGGAAGAATGGATGCGCCGCATGAAAGACATGAGCAAGATGGGCGGCGGCGGTGGAATGAATTTTTATGGTGTAATGCCGGATACATATAAAGTGGCTATCAATGCCAATCACAAGATCGTAAGTAAGATACTGGCAGCAGAAGAGGCACAACAAACCATAATGGCCAAACAAGCCTTTGACCTGGCAATGCTGGCACAGGGATTATTAAAAGGAGCGGAGTTGACGGCGTTTGTGGAAAGAAACGTAGAAGTTTTATAGATGATAGATGACAGATGGCACAGATGATAGATGACAGATGATAGATGATAGTTTCTTCTATCATAAGAGTCTTTTTGTATTCCCTATTTTCTGTATTAGAAAGAATTTAAAAGTTGTGAGGGAAACCGTCACAATAAGGAACTATCATCTATCCACTATCATCTGTCAACTATCCTGCGGCAGCTCCGGTTTCATCTCCGGGTTAAATACTAAAAACTCCGGAGGATCGGGGGTCATCTTCAGCAGTTCCTGGTATTTCAGTTTGAGGTTACGTTTGAATTTGCCAAGATAACCGGGTATCCGGAGGTCACGGTCGTTGAGGGGTACGGCTTCAATGAGGTCGTTGCCTAAATACATCATTAATTTCATAGTAGTGGATATTGGACAATGTAAAAAAAGTCAATTTTTGGGCTTCCTGCAATCACAGAAGTACTCTATTTTAAGCAGTAGTTTTACGAAGCGAATCATGGTCAATGTCTCATTTTCAAATTTGTGTCCCACAAAGACACAAGGAACACAAAGAAATTTTACTTGACACTTTATGCCCTTCGTGCCCTTCGTGTCTTTGTGGGAATTTCTTTATTAATTCAAACCAGGACACTACCGAATCATGGGATGAAAACATCAGTAATGGGCCCGTCTGCCATCATCCGGCAGCACCGGAACCCGCCTTTCAGATCTTTTAAAAGTTAAACTATCTCCAAAAGAGCGACAACAAGTGCCCCGCCGTTGTGGAAACCGCCAGTATGCTGCATCTTGTGGCAAACTATTGCTATGAATCTATTCTTCAAACCCCTGGCCATAGTATCTATCGTCAGCCTTTTAAGTTTCTCCCCTTCCGTTAATAACACCCAAACAACAGTAAATAATAAACCAGCACCTGCTAAAATTCAGGTGGCCATCCTGCTGGATGTAAGCGGCAGTATGCAGGGCCTTATCGAACAGGCGAAGGAACAGCTCTGGAATATGGTGATCACCCTGGGCAAAGCACAGTGTACGGATAAATCGGCGCCACAGGTGGAACTGGCGCTGTATGAATATGGCCGTACCAATGCCAGTGGCGGTAAAGGATATGTAAAACAACTGAGCCCCTTCACCACCGACCTGGATGAGGTATCAAAAATATTGTTCAGCCTGTCCACCAGTGGTGGCGATGAGTATTGCGGACAAGTGATCTATACTTCCCTTGATGAATTGCAATGGAAAAAAGGCAGCGATGATTATAAAGTGATCTTTATTGCTGGCAACGAGGATTTTTTACAAGGCAGCCTGCATTATACCAAAGCCTGTAATAAAGCAAAAGAAAATGGAGTGATCGTGAACACTATTTATTGCGGCAGCTATGAATCGGGTATTGCAGAACACTGGAACCTGCTGGGCGAATGCGGCAATGGCAGTTTTATCAATATCAACCATAATGCTGCAGAACCGGACATTCCCACTCCGTATGATACCACGCTGATGGTACTGAATGGAAAACTGAATGGGACCTATGTTGGCTATGGTGACCAGGCTTATGCGTATTCAGCCCGGCAGGTACAACAGGACGAGGCCAATTTTAAGCTAAGTACAAAGGCAGGATTGAAACGGGCCGAAGCCAAAGCAAAATCCAATGTATATAATAATGCCTCCTGGGACCTGGTGGACGCCACTACTGCAGACAGCAGTTATTTTTACAAAGTGGACCGGAAAACATTACCCGACAGTTTAAAAAATAAAACACCGGAACAACTGAAGCAACTGGTACAGCAGAAAAAAACAGAAAGAGAAAGTATACAAAAAGAGATCATCACACTGAATGCCAGCCGCAGCAAATACATCATGGATGAAAAAGCAAGGACAGCGCAGAATAAAAATGAGGCCACTTTGGAATCAGCAGTAGAGAAAACGATCAAAGAACAAGTGCGGCGCTACAACATGCAGATAGACTAACTAAGGGTTTGCCATTACTAAAAAATAAAGAACAGGTTATCTTACTTATAAAAAAGAGTGTCTTTCCCTGTTATACTACTTTGTATTAACAGCTGTGGATAATCATTCCGTGTAATTTGTTGCTCATATTGTTTTTATTCGACACCTTGGGGTACACAAATCGAATAACCAATTATGAGTAAACACTACACACTGCTTCCGGCGGCATTACTTTGCCTGCTGGCAGCTAACCAACTTTCCGCACAGGTCAACATCACTACAACGGCCACACCCTACACGCAAAATTTTAATACACTCATTACTTCCGGAACCTCATCCACCCTGCCAACAGGATGGGTGCTGCTGGAAACGGGAACTAATGCCAACACCACACTGGCTGCTGATGCCGGCGCCGGCACTACAGGTAATACCTATAGTTACGGAACAGGCACAGCTACGGACAGGGCCTTTGGCGGACTGCGTTCCGGTTCTTTGATCCCCACACAGGGGGTGCAGATACGTAACAGTACCGGCGCAACCATCACTTCACTTAGTATCAGTTATACGGGTGAGCAGTGGCGTTGCGGTACCACCGGCCGTACAGACCAGGTAGATTTTCAATACAGTTTAAATGCCACTTCACTATCCACCGGTGCCTGGACGGATGTGAATGCACTCGACTTTGCCTCACCCAGCACTACCTCTGTTGGTGCTAAGGATGGTAATGCCGCTGCTAACCGTACTGCTAAATCAACACTCATTACAGGAGTAAGCATTGCCAATAACGCCATCTTCTGGCTGCGCTGGAATGACCTGGACGCCAGCGGCGCTGATGACGGATTGAGCATCGATGATTTTTCCATACAACTGAATGGTGCAGATGTAACAGCTCCCACCACTTCTACGGTAACTCCTGCAAATGGTTCCACCGGCATTGCCCTTAGTGGCAACCTGGTGATCACCTTCAGCGAGAACATACAAAAAGGCACCACCGGCAACATTACTGTGAAAAGAACCAGTGATAATGTAACGGTGCAAACAACGGCTGTTACTTCGGCTTCTGTAACCGTGAGCAGCAATTCTGCCACTATACCTTACAGTGGCCTTGCAAACAGTATAGGATATTATGTAAACATTGATGCCGGTGCCTTTAAAGACCTGGCCGGTAATAATCACGCCGGCATTTCCGGCAGCAGCACCTGGGCCTTTACCACACTGGCCGGTGGTGGTGGTGGCGGTCCGCTGAATTTTTATTTTGGCAACCTGCACTCACACAGCAGTTACTCCGATGGTAATGCAGATAATACCACCAAGATACCATCAGATGATTATACCTATGCCAAGACCGCTCTTTGTATGGACTTCCTCGGCATCAGCGAGCATAACCATGCCACAGCGGGAATGCACATTGCTAACTGGCAACCGGGAAGAACTCAGGCAGCAGCGGCCACCACTTCCACGTTTGTTGGATTGTATGGAATGGAATGGGGTGTTATCAGCGGTGGCGGCCACGTAATAGTATATGGAATGGATTCACTGATCGGCTGGGAAGCGGGCAACTATGACATATTCGTAGCCAAGAATGTATATACCGGTACGGGAGGGTTGTTTGATATACTGAACCGTCATGGTGGTAATGCACTGGCTTACCTGGCGCATCCTAACAATACCGATTTTAATAATGTGCTGAACAACCCGTTTGATGTAAATGCAGATAATGCCATTGTGGGTTCTACAGTAGAGACCGGTCCCGCTTTTTCTACCAACACTACTTATACGAATCCGGGTACTTCTATGGCGCACTTATCGTATTACCGGAATATGTTGTCCAAAGGATATCATCTAGGGCCAACAATAGATCATGATAATCATAACATGACCTTTGGCCACACTGCAAAAACAAGATTAGTGATACAGGCCGCAAGCCTTACGGAGAACAACCTGCTGGATGGAATGAAAAAGATGCGTTTCTATGCGTCACAGGATTGCAGTGCTAAGATTGACTTCACAATCAGCTCGGAATACATCGGCAGCATTGTAACAAAGGCGGGTGCACCCGTTATCTCTGTTACTTCTACCGCCACCACTTCTGCAGTTACGTCCGTTGCCATCATGTATGGTGTGCCCGGCAGCGGTACAGCCGCCACACAATTAACAAGCAATGCATCCGGCACCTTTACATACACGGATAATGCATTGGCAAATGGCAGCCAGCGGTATTATTATTTAGATATTACAGAAGCAAACGGTTCCCGCATCGTCACTTCTCCCATCTGGTACACAAGGAATGATGCAGCAAAAGGAATCCCTCCTTCGCTTACTTCTTTCTTTACGGTAAATGAAACAGACAGGGTGATACTGAAATGGACAACAGAAAATGAACCTGCAGAACAGTGGTTTGAAGTGCAGCGCTCTGCAGATGGAATTAATTATGAATCGCTGGGAACAGTGACTGGAAAAGGAATGGCTGGTGCGGTGCAAACCTATGCGCTCAGTGATATGCAACCTGTTGCCGGTGTATCATATTATCGCCTGGTACAAAGAAACGGTACTGGCGAGATCCGCTTTACTGATGTGAAAGTGGTGAACCGGGGCAAAACACCGGCTTCTTATTATACCATTTATCCCAACCCGGTACAGGGAATGCTGAACATCCGGCTTACGGCCGCTACCAGCAGCAATGCCCTGGCAGAGATCTTTGACCTGAATGGCAGAAAGATGATAAACCGGAACTTCAACGTAATTGGCGGACAACAAACATTGAGTCTGGATATGAGCCGTTTGGGTAATGGCACTTATTTACTCAAACTTACATTGGATGGAAAGACCAGTTCGCAGCTGGTGAATAAATTTTAACCACTGCTCAACAACCAATACGAAGCCCTGTCTTGTAATGAGACGGGGCTTTTTTTATTGAAGTTTAGCTCCCTGTTCGATCCAGCACCGGATAGCATCCCGTTCTTCCGGCGTCATATTGGTCTTATTATTCTGGGGCATCGTTTTAGTGACAACGACCCGCTGCATGATCAATTCCTTCTTCAACGCTATTTCCTGTGGTGTATCATACTTTACTCCATTGGGGGCAGTAGTATATATATTATCTGTTGGTTTGGAAGAATGACAACTGATGCACCGCTGCTGAATAATACTATTCACTTCCGCAAAACTTACCTCTTTGCATTTGGTAGTGGAAGGTTGAGGCGCCGTAACATAGGCCACCGCCAGGAGTATAACGACCGAAGCCGGCATGATCCACACACTCAGCCGTCCCTGTTCCCGCAGGTTAAGCCAGTGCTTGATGCCGGCAGCGCCTAAGCTGATGGCCGCCAGTACCAGCCATTGATATTTATTTCCGAAAGTGCTGGGAAAATGATTGCTGACCATTACAAACAATACCGGCAACGTAAAGTAGTTGTTGTGAATGGAACGGAACAACGCATTTTTTCCCCGCTGCGGATCAGGAGCGATACCTTTCTTCGCTGCATTCACCATCGCCTTTTGCGAAGGGATGATGACAAAGAATACATTGGCCACCATGATACTGCCGATCATTGCCCCAAAATGTATAAAAGCAGCACGGCCACTGAATACCTGGCTGTAGAAATACGCAAACCCTGTTAATATAATAATACCGGTGAGGGCAAACAGTAAAGGCTGTTTGCGCAAGGGTGACTTACAAAGCAGGTCATACAGCAGCCAGGCAATTATAAAAGAACCAATGCTGATACCGATAGCCGCCGCTGCACTCAGCTTCAGCACATTGGGATCGATCAGCATGGCCGAGGCATTGAAATAATAGATGATGAACAGCAACGCAAAGCCGGATACCCAGGTAAAATAGGCTTCGTACTTGAACCAATGCAAATGTTTGGGAATGGTGGTTGGCGCTCCCTTATATTTTTCCAGGTAATAAAAACCGCCACCATGTACCGCCCAGAGATTACCCGCCAGTTCTTCTCTTACATCCTCTGTCCGGTTTAGTGCATTTTCCAGGAACACAAAATAGAAAGAGGCCCCGATCCAGGCGATACCAAAAGTGATATGCATCACCCGGACGATGATATTCAGCCATTCCACCAGGTGCCCTTCATAAGGCGTGCCCCTTACGAGCCAGAAGGTGCCGGTGATAATAGTAAGGATGATAAAAACGATGGCGGCATAAAGCCAGTTCTGTATCTGGCCTGCTTTTTCCAACTGTGCTTCATTACCTGTTTCATTCTTTATAATATGATGTACCCTGTAGGTCATCACAATAAGCATGACGAGGATAAAAAAGGATAATATCAGGAGCAGGAGGACCATTCTTTTCTTAAAGCAGCAACACTACAGTAAATAAATGAGTTTTAGCCTGTGGCTTGTTGTTTCCGTATAAACCAACTGCCAAAGTAAAAAATTGTTTTCATTAATTTTACAGATTCGCATTTATCTAAAAAGAAATCTTCATGTACGATGCTGCCATTATAAGCAACCGCACCATTACCCCGGAAGGTGTTAAAAGGGCAGTAGTATTAATAAAGAACGGAAAGATCGAAGACGTGGTGGATGAATTGCCGGACAGAGACCTCCTGGTAACTGATATTGGTGACAGCGTATTGATGCCGGGGATCATTGATCCGCATGTACATATCAATGAGCCGGGACGGACAGATTGGGAAGGATTTGATACAGCTACCAAAGCAGCCATTGCGGGCGGCATTACCACACTGGTGGAAATGCCATTAAATGCATCACCGGTCACTACCACTACCCGTGCGTTTGACGAGAAGATACGAGCAGCGTTAGGTGCTGGTCAGACGGAGACCGTCAGACCGGCACATGGAACAATACATACCAACTGCGGTTTCTGGGGTGGCATTGTTCCGGGTAATGAAAAAGAGCTGGAACCCCTGATCGAAAAAGGAGTGCTCGGGTTTAAGGCCTTTCTTACGCATTCAGGTATTGATGAGTTTCCAAATGTAACAGAAGATGATCTGAGAAAAGTAATGCCCGTCATTGCAAAACATGGGCTGCCGCTATTAGTGCACTGCGAACTTTCCAATACGGCTGCCCCTTCTCCGGTAACGGCTTACCGCTACCAGGACTATCTTTCTTCCCGACCCCAAAAATGGGAAGATGATGCTATTGCATTAATGATCCGTTTGTGTGAAGCGTTTAATTGCCGGACACATATTGTGCATTTGTCGTCGTCGGGTTCTATTAAACAAATAGCTGCAGCCAAACAAAAAGGTTTGCCACTGACCGTGGAAACGGCGCAGCATTATTTATATTTCTGTGCAGAAGATATCCGGGATAAGCAAACACAATTCAAGTGTGCGCCGCCTATCAGGGAAAAAGAAAACAACGAACAATTGTGGCAGGCGCTAAAAGACGGTATCATTGATTTTGTAGCTACCGATCATTCCCCGGCACCACCTGATATGAAAGCTACCGGCAGTGGCGACTTTATGAAAGCCTGGGGCGGTATCTCTTCCATCCAGTTTGCATTGCCCGTACTGTGGACAGCTGCGCAAAAACATGATTGCAGTGTCGTTGATATTTGCCGGTGGCTGTGTGAGAAACCGGCATTGCTGCCCGGGTTACCATCAAAAGGAAAAATTGCCAAAGGCTTTGATGCTGATCTTGTGGCCTGGAACCCGGAAAAAACATTTATGGTTACAGAAAATATGATCCACCACAAACATAAGATCACCCCTTACCTTGGTGAAGTATTATCCGGCGTGGTGGAACAAACATGGCTGAATGGGAAAAAAGTATTTGATGCGGGAAAGTTTTTACATTTGAATAAAGGCAGTATCACCTATCATGAATAATTCAACCCCACCGGTTTTTACCAACCTGACAGACCTTGCAGCCGAAAGGCTTGGAGGTAAGGCAATAGCTTGCTCGGATGATTTTTTTGCAGAAAAAGAGAACCTGCTGAAGCCGGGAAGAGGAATATTTATTACAGATAAATACACCGACAGGGGTAAATGGATGGATGGATGGGAAAGCCGCCGTAAGAGAACACCGGGGCACGACTGGTGCATTATTCAATTAGCCACTTCTGGTAAAATATATGGAGTGGATATCGACACCAATCATTTTCTCGGAAATCATCCGCCGCATGCTTCCATTGAAGCTGCTAATATTATACCTGATAAAAACACAGACTGGGATAACGTGCAATGGAAAGAGATCCTTCCAAAATCTCCGTTGCAACCGGGTTCACAAAACCTGTATGAAATACCCGACCACAGCATTTATACTCACTTAAAGCTGCATATTTATCCCGATGGTGGTGTGGCAAGATTAAAAGTATATGGGGAAGTGTTTAAAGACTGGAGTACCGTTGATGCCAGTGAGATCATAAACCTGGCGGCTGCAACCAATGGGGCTAAATCAGTCCTGTGTAATGATATGTTCTTTTCGCACATGGACAATCTCATCATGCCGGGCCGCGGAGTGAACATGGGGGATGGCTGGGAAACAAAAAGAAACCGTACTCCCAACAACAAAGACTGGGTGATGGTACGCCTGGCACATAAAGGAACGGTTGAAAAAATATTGATAGACACTTGTCATTTTAAAGGAAATTACCCGGATAGCTGTTTGATTGAAGGTTGTACGATTGCTGTGGAAGAAGAAAATAAATTAAATACAAACGAAGTTGCATGGACAACGATTCTGCCACAATCAAAGCTGAGTGCAGACTACGAGCATTTTTTTGAAGAAGAGATCATAAACAAGGGCCCTTTCACTCATGTACGACTGTCTATTTTTCCGGATGGCGGTGTGAGCAGGATGCGGTTGTGGGGAAGGATCAACCCCCTGTCCCCCTAAAGGGGAGACTTAGGTCAAAAAGTTCTTTTACACACATCTATTTATAAAGAACATATATAATAATTAATGATGAATACTAAAAAAGCGAGGGCTGGGCATTGGTGTCCTCCCTTTAGGGAGGTCGGGAGGGCATGACACTGCACGAATTCAACATATTACCAAAAGAACAACTCATTGAAGAGCTGACAAGGTGCTGTGGGTCGGCTGCATGGGTTAATAAAATGCTGCCCTTCATCCCGGCGGATGATATGGTGGAGCTGCTGGAAGATGCCGAAGCGCAGTGGTATGAATGCAGCCCGGACGACTGGAAAGAAGCTTTTTCTCACCATCCCAGGATCGGCGATGTGGAATCGCTGACAAAAAAATTTGCTTCCACTGCGCAGTGGGCCTCCGGAGAACAAAGTGGAGTAGCTGCTGCTTCCGGTAAAACGATCGAAGAGCTGGCGGAAGGCAACCGCTTGTACGAGGAGAAATTCGGCTATATCTTTATTGTTTGCGCTACAGGAAAATCAGCGGAGGAGATGCTGTCCCTGCTGCAGGCAAGATTACCCAATACACCAGCAGCCGAAATAGAGATTGCGGCGGAGGAGCAAAACAAGATCACCAAATTACGTCTTCAAAAACTATTGGAATGAGCCAGCTTACCACACATATATTAGATACCACAAAAGGAAAACCGGCAGCGGGGATAACGATTCTTTTATTTCAGCAACTGGAAGATGCCTGGCAACTGGTGACATCAGGTAAAACAAATAATGATGGGCGTATTCCTGATCTGCTTAACAAAGAAGCTTTGCTTGCACCGGGGAATTATAAAATGAAATTTGAAACAAAGCAATACTTTGACACACAAGGCGTCCATACCTTTTATCCTTTTATAGAAATCGCTTTTACTATAACGGGCAATGAGCATTATCATGTGCCTTTATTATTAAACCCCTTTGGATATTCTACTTACAGGGGCTCTTAATGTCTTTGTGCCCCAGCCTGCCTGCCGGCAGGTTCGTGGCAATAATTTATTATACTTAAACCTGCTATATGAACTTCAGCATTGCAGACATCGAAAAAGAAATATTGCTCAATTCATTAAGAACGGCCAATCTTAAGTTTCAGCAAACCTACCCTGGCGATAAACCAGACCGGCAGGCGGTGCACACCGTGTATGGCGGCGCCAATCTATTTAAATCAGACACCTGTATAAAAATGGGTGAAATAGCATTGAAAAACCTGCTGACCTATGCGCCGGATTTTGTAACACTGGCCAAAGTGCTAAAGATGGAAGGACACGAAAAGTTGCCGGATGAAAAAAAGAAGATCGGCAAACTGGTACAGAAGCTGGATAAAATGACAGCAGCCAAAAGAAAACAACACCCTGCATGGCTTTCTTATACAGTTTATAATAAGATCATACAAAAACTACAGGCAGAAGCCGTAGAAGATTTTCGCATTGACTTTGAAGATGGATTTGGCAACAGACCGGATGAAGAAGAAGATACAACAGCAGTAAATGCAGCAAATGAACTGGCCATAGGGATGAACGATAAAACCATCTCTCCATTTATCGGTATCCGCATTAAACCATTTACAGAGGATCTGAAAAACCGTGGCGTAAGAACGCTGGATATTTTCCTCACCACCTTGCTGGAGAAAACCGGAGGCAAACTGCCGGATAATTTTATCGTAATGCTGCCCAAAGTGACGATAACAGAACAGGTTACCACACTTATCCGTTTATTTGAGCTCATCGAAAAGAAAAACAACCTTTCTTCCGGTACCTTGAAAATGGAGACCATGGTAGAAGCCACGCAGATCATCATGGATGAGGAAGGCAAAAACCCATTGATGAAAATTATAAGAGCTGGTGAAGGCCGTTTGATCGCCGCACATTTCGGTACTTATGATTACACCGCCTCCTGCGGTATCACAGCTAAGTATCAAACGATGGCGCACCCGGTTTGTGACTTTGCACACCATATGACCAAAGTAGCATTAGGCAGCACCGGCATATTTTTATCCGATGGCGCAACGAATGTAATGCCGGTGGCCCCGCACCGGGGTGATGATCTTACTGCAAAGCAATTGAAAGAAAACCATCAGTCAGTTCATAATGCATGGAGAATAGGATATACGCATACCATACATTCACTGATCAATGGGTTTTACCAGGGATGGGACCTGAACCCGGCACAACTGCCCATGCGCTATGCCGCCACTTATAATTTCTTTCTAAGCAGCATAGAAGATGCCACCCACCGGTTGAAAACATTTGTAGAGAGGGCTGCCATCTCCACACTGACCGGCGATATTTTTGATGATGCCGCAACTGGACAGGGATTGCTGAATTTCTTTTTAAAAGCAATGAATTGCGGCGCCATCAGCGAAGAAGAAGCTACTGCCACCGGCTTAACGATCGAAGAGATCCGCAGCCGCTCCTTTTATAAGATATTACAGGGAAGAAGAGGGAAGAAATAGTTATGCGCTATTAGCAGCAGGCTGCGAGACTTCAATTCGTAGCTGGCTTCAAGGGCTCGCGGCTCAAAACTCACAACTCGTAGCTTTTGATTGTCTAAATTTGCCAACTAAACTCTTCTCACATGACGATTGCTGTATTAGGTGCGGGTATGGTAGGTAAAGCGATTGCGCTGGATCTTGTAAATGATCATGCTGTCACATCATTCGATCTGAATGCAACCAGCCTGGGAGAGTTAAAAAAGAAAGATGAAAGGGTGCAAACAGTGGCAGCCGATCTTTCTCAATTTGATGAATACACCAACTGGTTTTCTTCCTTTGATATTGTAGTGACAGCAGTGCCTGGTTTTATGGGATATAAAACACTGGAGGCAGTGATCAATGCAGGAGTGAATGTGGTGGATATTTCTTTTTTCCCGGAAGATGTACTGGAGCTGGATGCACTCGCAAAAAAGAAAGGGGTGACGGTGATAACCGATTGTGGTGTGGCCCCCGGTATGAGCAATTTTATATTGGGCCGCTATAATGCGGAACTAAAAGTGGATGCCTTTGAATGTTATGTGGGCGGGTTGCCAAAAGAAAGAAAACCTCCTTTTGAATATAAGGCACCCTTTTCGCCGGTGGATGTGATACAGGAATACATTCGTCCTGCGAGGCTGGTGGAAAAAGGAACGATCGTTACCAAACCGGCCCTGAGTGAACGGGAGCTGATGAATTTTGGCGAGGTGGGTGAACTGGAAGCGTTCAACACAGACGGGCTGCGGTCATTATTGTTTACAATGAAGCATATTCCGGATATGAAGGAAAAAACATTGCGCTACCCGGGCCATATCGGGCTGATCATTGCATTAAAGCAGGCCGGTTTTTTTGACACCACTCCATTGCGGATCAAAGAGGTTGATATTTCGCCATTGGATTTTACTTCAAAATTGCTCGTGAATGAATGGAAGCTGGATGTTGAAGAAGAAGAGTTTACAGTAATGAAAGTGATTATAAAAGGAGAAGGTAAAACTATTGAGTATGATTTACTAGACAGGTATGATGCCACCACGAAAACATCTTCTATGGCAAGAACGACCGGCTACACCTGCACTGCCGCTGTGAATTTAATTGCCAGCGGATTGTTTACTGAGAAAGGAGTATTTCCGCCAGAGCTGATTGGAAACAGGAAAGAGTGTTTTGACTTTGTGATCAATTATTTGAAGGAACGAAAGGTGATCTGGAAGAAAGGGTAGTCACGAAATTATTCCTGCCTTTGGCAGAATTTTTTTGGCCACGAATTGCACGAATAACACAAATGAATACAATTAAATATAAGAAGACCCCTTATTCCAATGGGGATTCTTATTAGTGTAATTGGTGCAATTCGTGGCCCAAAAAAAGCGGCCATCAGCCGCTTTCCTATTGATGTTTTAAATCCTGCTAATCATAGTTCTGTCTTACTCCGCTTCTGCCACCACTTCTTTTACTTCGGGTATCATCCGCTTCATCATGCCTTCGATACCGGCTTTTAAAGTGATCATGGAGGAAGGGCAACCACTGCAGCTTCCCTGCATGGCCAGGTTTACCGTACCCGCTTCATAGCTTTTGAATTGTATAGCGCCGCCATCCATTTCCACGGCAGGGCGAACATAATTATCTAACAACTCTTTGATCCGTTTCACCACATCGTCATCATCTGCTGCCACTTCATTGCTGCTGGATTGTTTTACGGTCGCCAGCTCTTCTTCGTTGATCACGGCTTTACCTTCTTCGAGGTATTCCTTTAAAAACTGGCGCACTGAAGGAATTACGTCCTGCCAGTCTGTTTCAGCCGTTTTTGTCATGGTAACAAAATTGCTGGCAATAAAAATGGCTTTAATAAAGGGGAAGCCAAATAGTTCGGTTGCCAGCGGAGACGGTTTGGCGCTTTCAGCATCCGGGAAGTCGATACTCTTACCGGGGTATAACAGCTTGTTAGCCACAAACTTCATGGTTTCCGGGTTGGGGGTCATTTCCGTATAAATGCTGATAATGGGGTTTCCTGTTTTGATCATAGCTCACTGTTTAAAATGGTCCTTCTTCGCTAAAGCTTCGGAGGATAAACAAAAATAACAACAAAAGCCGGTTGTTGTTTACGAAGATGGGAAGACTGTAAGACGGGAAGTCAGGAAGACGGGAAGACCGTAAGACGGGAAGACCTTACCATTATCAGAAACATGCTTTCTGACTTTCCGTCTTCCTGACTTTCTGACTACTCCTTAAATTTCCCCGTCTTTTTCAGATACCGGATGAGGACATAAATAAGGAGCAATATGCCAAGTACAACTCCAAGCAGTATGTTGCGGAGCTTTTCATCATGCCCCGTCAATTCGGGATAGTTTAGTAAAAGAAGCAGGGTAATACCGATCAGCCAGATAAATTGGGTGGTATGCTCTTTTAATATCCAGCGCTTCCAGTTGAATTGCATACTGCCAAGGGTTTTTCCAAGGCCTTTCAGGTTGGGAAACCAGCGGTTTACTTTCTTACAATATTCATCAAAGCCAGCTCCGAATTTTCCACGCAAAAAATTTTCTTCCGCCAGTACAATGGCCTGGTAGATGAATAAGAACAAGGGAACAACAATGGCCACATATACTAATGAGTTGGCTAAAATACCGACACCCAGCAGCATCAAAATA
>JBEBIF010000675.1:0-1434 GCA_040080515.1 Chitinophagaceae bacterium
TTTTTACAACGGGCAGGACGCAGCGGGCATAGTCCTGATGCTGTAAGCAAAATTTATTTCCTGCCTACTCACTCGCTGGAATTAATGGAAGCGGCCGCATTAAAAGCAGCAATGGCAGAAAATGAGATCGAAAGCCGGGTGCCTATGATCCTGTGCTATGATGTGCTGTTGCAATACCTGAACACTTTAGCAGTGTCTGATGGCTTCAGGCCGGATGACATATACAAAGAAATTATTTCCACCTATTGCTACAGACACCTGGCAAAAGAAGATTGGGAAAAGATCCTTCATTTTATCATTGATGGTGGCCATGCATTGCACCAGTATGATGATTATAAAAAAATTGAAGTTGAAGATGGCATCTGTAAAATAAACAGCCGCAAGATCGCTATGCGGCACCGGATGCATATTGGTACCATCGTAAGTGATGCAATGCTGAAAGTAAAGTTTTTGGCAGGCGGCTATATTGGCGTCATTGAAGAATATTTTATATCAAGACTGGAGCCCGGAGATGTATTTACATTGGCAGGAAGAAACCTGGAATTTTTGATGATAAAGGATATGACGGTGCTGGTAAGAAAGTCCAACGCAAAAAAGTCAATGGTGCCGAGCTGGAATGGCGGCCGTATGCCACTGAGTGCTAATTTGGGAAAGAAGTTAAGGGAACAGTTAGCAATAGCCAGTTCGCAATTCACACCCGTGGGTTCTCCGCTCGTTGCTCATAAGCCCGTATTATCCGGAGAACTCAGGGCTTTGCAGCCACTTTTAGAATTGCAGGGAAAAATTTCTCATCTCCCGAAAGAAAACGAATTGCTGATCGAGCATATTGAAACCAAGGACGGTTTTCACCTGTTTGTATATCCGTTTGAAGGCAGGCTGGTACATGAAGCTATGGCTGCCATACTTGCATACCGCATCAGCCGGATTCGACCTATCACATTTTCATTTGCTATGAATGATTATGGTTTTGAACTGCTGAGTGATCAGCCCATACCGGTGGATGATACTAATGTGTATGAACTTTTTTCTCCGGGCAACTTACTCACAGATATTCAGCGAAGCATTAATAACACAGAGATGGCCCGCAGAAAGTTTCGGGATGTTGCTGTGATCGGGGGACTTATCTTCCAGGGCATGCCGGGCGAGAAAAAGAAGGCCCGGCATTTACAATCTTCCGCTTCCCTGCTGTTCAATGTTTTTTCAGAATATGATCCCGGAAATATCCTGCTGCGCCAGGCCTACCAGGAAGTGCTGGACCAGCAAATGGAAGAAGTACGGCTGCGGGATATGCTGCAGCGTATTCAGCAATCGCATATTGTGATCTGTTTTCCGGAGCAGCTGACGCCTTTTTGTTTTCCCATAAAAGTGGATAGTATGCGGGAGGACCTTTCTTCAGAAAAACTGGAAGACCGGGTACGAAAGATGCAGCAACAA
>JBEBIF010000676.1:0-1434 GCA_040080515.1 Chitinophagaceae bacterium
TGTATAAGAGACAGTGGGTGATATGAAATGCCAGACCTTCTACTTTTCCATTCCGTTCAACAAACAGTTCGTTTGAGAACACAATATCTGCTGCATGATGCATGCCAACAGTTAGAACTTTCGCGCGTGTTCCTTCCTTAAGTTCAATCATGTTCTGATCATCTGCATTCAAGACAAGCAGTCCGTCTTCTGTAAGCAAATGAGCAGGGAGAGACTCTTCCTCTATCACCTGTCTAGGCGTTTTGTAGAATTCTACATGAACAGGAACATCAGGAAGACGCGTCACCACGACAACATCAGGTCGTACATATCGAAGAATAGATCGTATATCTCCCGGCTTATCTGCTCCAACTTCAAGTATGAGCCATTCTGGATATCGATGAGGAAGAATAATAAGAGCAAGACCTTCTACAAGGTTGTTAAACCATTCTCGTGGACTGTTCCATGCATTTGGACAACCCAATATAGTGAGCGGTACGCCAATATCGCTGTTATAACTTTTTTCACTTTTTCTGATATGAAATCGATTTTGAAGTGCAGTGTAAAGAGCATCCTTGGTTGAAGTTTTACCCACACTGCCAGTTACCATAATGATCTTAGGGCGATACTTACGAAGCACAAGCTGGGCTTCCAGAGTGAGGAGGAATATGATGAACGTTCGAATAAGGGACTTCATCGTAATGTTTAACTTATCTCTATAGTATACAGAATTGATTATCGGTCTGGAGGTATTTCGTAGTAAGACAGTAGAAACTTCGTTATGTCGAGAAATGGGTTTGTAAGAGTCTCAGAGGCATAGGAGACACCTTGAGGTTCGACGGTATATAAAAATACTAGGAATTTGGCATCATACGCTGGAAAATACCCGAAGAAAGAATGGAGGTACTTATCAGCATAGTATCCTCCCCCATTTGGATCAGCGATCTGTGCTGTGCCCGTCTTTGCGGCAATACTATATCTCTCCTGCTTAGCCTTGCCCTTCAGCAGTGCTGTATCAACAACCTCGACGAGCATTCGCGTAATATCTTCGTTTGTTTTTGGTTTGAAAACTGGCTGACTCCCTTCCCAGGTAATGGCATTTGATAACCCGGTGCCGTAGACGATCTCTGAAGCAATATGAGGCGTTGGAACTATTCCTGACGCTAATGCAGATAGCGAGCGTGCCATACCCAATGGCGTAAGGGCGATACCTTGTCCATATGATGCTGTCACATATTCAATCATACGCGGACTAGTTTTAATGTTTTCAGTCAGTGGCGTTGCTTCGTTTGGAAGATCAATACCTGTCTCCTCGGAAAAGCCAAGTTTTTCTAAATATGTGCGAAATACGTTAGTTCCCATTTTTTCAACTGCAAAAGCTACACCGGTGTTCAAAGATTGGCTCAACACTTCTTGCATAGGCACCTTCCCTCGAGCACGACCATCGTAATTAGA
>JBEBIF010000182.1:0-6889 GCA_040080515.1 Chitinophagaceae bacterium
TCCCGGATAGAGGCAAAGAAACAGGTGCGGCAACGCTACATGGACCTGATGAACCAGGCAAAGAACATGGAGGAGATATTAAACGTGCAATCAGAGATCAACAGCATTCAGGAAGAAATTGAAGCGGCTACCGGTCGCATTACCTACCTGGGCCATTCTTCCACCTTCAGCACTATTACACTTACTTACTACCAGGTGTTGAATTCATCTGCTGTGGAAAGTAAAGACCCCACTTTTGGTTCCAAGATCGGCGCAGCCTTTAAGACCGGCTGGGGCTGGATCACTGACCTGTTCGTGGGATTGGTTTCCATATGGCCATTACTACTTCTTATTTTTATTCTGGTTATCATTTATAAAAGAACAAAAACAAGTAAACCAAAGCAGGCCGTGTGATCCATTTCTGTTTTACATTTGACCATGACAAAAAAGAAATTGGTCGTTCTTACCGGTGCCGGTATAAGTGCAGAAAGTGGTTTAAGAACTTTCCGCGACAGCGACGGTCTTTGGGAAGGCTACAACGTAACAGATGTGGCCACCCCAAGGGCCTGGCGGAAAGATCCGCAACTGGTCCTTAATTTTTATAATGAGCGCAGAAAAAATGTGGCAGAAGCAAAACCCAATGCAGCCCATATTGGTTTAGCAGAACTGGAACAGGATTTTGATGTCACCATCATCACACAAAATATTGATGACTTGCATGAGAGGGGTGGCTCCACCAACATCCTTCACCTGCACGGTGAGATATTCAAGATGAGAAGCGAGAGGGATGAATCGCTGGTGTATGATATCCGGGGAGATATGAAACTGGGTGATGTGGCAGAAGACGGAGCCCAGCTGCGGCCGAATATCGTTTGGTTTGAAGAACCGGTGCCGTTGATTGAAGCAGCGGTCCCCATTGTTTATTCGGCGGATATTTTTGTTGTTGTTGGAACTTCACTGGTAGTGTATCCTGCGGCCGGGTTGATAAACTATGTGGAGCTGGAAACACCTAAGTTCATTGTAGATAAAAAGATCCCTTACACCTCACCCATGCGAAACCTGACGCTTATAGAGATGCCGGCCACGGAAGGAGTAAAGGAACTGATCAATTTATTAAGAAAATAATACTTCACTGCACTCTTGTGCTGCCTTAAGCCTTACTACTTTTGCGGGTATTCTGATACTGCTCAAAAAAGGCGGCTGCCGTAAGAACCTTTATTTCTGAAAAATGAAAATCAGGGAGGTCCTCCGTAATGATGAGTTCGCAACGGGCGGCCAGTGCGGAATAGTATTCCAGGCCATCTTCAAAATCATGCACTTTTTTGTTAGCAATAGCCTGTTCTACAGCTTGTGCGTTGGTATCTGTTATATTAATATGCGAAATAAGAGTAGCGATCTTTTCCTTTGCGAGTTTGTTGCCGCTTTTTTTGGCCGAAAAATAAAATGCAATTGCAAGACAAAGAGGAGAGGTGTAAATCTTATACTTTTTGGAATCAGCCAGGCTTAGTATCCTGGCTGCGTAGGTAAAAACGGGGTACTCCTTATTTAAAACTGCTACAAGGATATTAGCGTCTAAAAAGATGTTCATTTCCGGGATTCAAGGTATTTTTTCTTCAGTGAATCTGAGGACTTCTTTTTTGCAGTAGTATAAGTAGCGGGCCCTTCTGCCACCATTGCCACCCAGTCTGATATTTCAAACTCTTCGAGGCTGGCATAGTTTCCGGCGGTGATCTTTTCGTACAAAAATTCTGTGAGCCGGCTCAGGCTGATATTATTTTTGCTGGCAAAACGCTTGGCCTTGTCTATTACAGTTTCATCAAAGCTTAATGTGATCTTTGCATCCATTTTCTTCACTTTACAACAAAAGTAAAAAATTTATACGTACAATAAAATTTTTTTATACTACTCCTCCTGTTCGTTCCTCATTAAACCGGATGCCGTGCAAATCCAGTTCCTTCAGTACAGGCTGGTAAATTTCTTTTGCGGTAGGTATATGCAATCCGGTCAGTTTTATTTTACCTGACAGAATAAGTTTGGCCGCAATGCCCAGTGGCAATCCTACAGTTTTTGCCATGGCAGTACGCAGGTTGTTTTCTCCTTTAACCACCAATGAGCTTTTCACTTCCGCCTTTTTACCCCCGGCTTCATATTCGATCTCATGCAGCATCACGATCATGTCCTTATCATATGGCCGCAATGCCAGTTTTTTTTCCACGGCAAACTGCAAAATATCGGCAGGGCTGCAAAACCCTTTGTTTACCAGGGTATCATGATCATCCAGTCCTAAAAAGAAAAGTTGTTTTAGGGTAAGATTTGCTTCATGCATTTTTTGCGCCAGGTAGGAAGCGGCCCTGTTCTTCACTTCATCTATTTCTACTTCTTCAATATTACCTTTATCATCAGCCGCCATGAATGATCCGGGTATTTCAGCACCTTCTTCCGCTGCTTCATTTTCCACTTCCATCAGCTTCATCAGGTTTTCCATCATGCTGCGGGTTTCAGCAAAGCGTTCTGTGAGTTTCTGGTTCAGCCATTCACCAAAACCATTTTTATCCATATGTTCTTTAAAGGCTTCCTGCAATGATTTACCATTCGTTTGATATTGCGGCGTTTCATCGATCAGCTTCAGATCAATAATATTCTTCCAGCCATACATAAAATCTGGATGGCGGAGTGTGGTACGGATAAAAGTGGGTGTTGTTTCCAAACCGTAGAGTGGGGTATAGCTGAGCGAATCCCGGTTGGGGTACCAGCTAAGGGGACCGATATCCGGAATGTCAACCAGCCTGTCCGGCGTAAAAAGCTCTTCGTATTGCAGTTTTACTTCGGTTCCATTTTCCCTGTAATGGGCGCCGGCTTTACCTGCCATAATGATATTACGGGGGTTCCAGCTTATCTTATAATGCCAGGGATTATCGTCGCTTTCCGGAGCAACTAATCCACCGCAATGAGATTTGAAGGAGGTAATGGTCCCTCCTTTACCATGTATCTCATCTATCAGTTGCATAGCACTCATATGATCAATACCCGGATCTAATCCCATTTCGCAGAGAAATAAAAGTTTGTTCCTCTCAATATCGGGCTGGAGTTTTTTTATGTCGTCATCAACATAGGAGGCCGTAAGCAGGTTTTTATGAAGTTTTACACAATCCCGGGCCACTTCAATATGCAGGGTGGGAGGCAGGAGGGAGATGACAATGTCAGCCGTGCGTATATGTTTGGCCCTTTCTTCCTCATTCTTTATGTCAAATGACAAAGCTGTCGCTTTTTGTGATATACCGGTCTTTGATTGTGCCAGCTTCAGATCAGCATCCACTACCACCACTTTCCAGTTCTCCGTAATAGCATTTTCGAGCAAATAATCAATTAAACCAGTAGCCGATTTTCCAGCCCCGAATAGTAGAATCGTCTTCATTATATATCCTGTTTGTAAAACGGAAAATTAGTACGAAAAAACCACAATTGACAGGTAAAAACAGCTTGTAATTTCCCTTTGTTTTTTAAACAGTTGCTTTACCAAAGTGACTCCGGAAGTGAGGCAGCAACTAATCCACAAGAGTGGAAAAAATAGGTCAAAAAACACTCCTTTTTATCAGGTTTTCAGGTCGGGAAAAGTTAGATTTGCAGACCTCAAATAAAGGTCATTTTTTGACTTTTTCTGGCAGGGAAATCATCTAAAAAGCAGAAGGAAAAAATAACGATGGAAGAGAACTCAGCGCCCCTTGAAACGAATGATAATAACCGGATCATTCCTGTAAACATCGAAGAACAAATGAAGACCGCCTACATTGATTATTCAATGTCGGTAATAGTGGGTCGTGCACTTCCCGATGTAAGAGACGGATTGAAACCTGTTCACCGCAGGATATTATTTGCGATGAACCAGCTGGGGCTTCACTACAATAAGCCGTATAAAAAATCAGCCCGTTTGGTGGGGGAAGTATTAGGTAAGTACCACCCGCATGGTGATACATCTGTGTATGATGCTATGGTGCGTATGGCACAGGAATGGAGCATGCGGTATACAATGGTGGACGGACAGGGTAACTTTGGCAACCAGGATGGAGACGGGCCTGCGGCAATGCGGTATACCGAAACAAGACTGGAGCGACTGGCTGAACACATGCTGGATGATATCGAAAAAGATACCGTTGACTTCCAGTTGAACTTTGATGATTCTGAAAAAGAACCCACCGTTCTTCCTACAAGAGTTCCCCAATTACTAATAAATGGTTCCAGTGGTATTGCTGTTGGTATGGCCACCAACATGATGCCGCATAATCTTACCGAAGTAATTGACGGATGTATTGCTTATATCGGTAACAGGGAGATCACTATCGAAGAACTGATGCAGTATGTAAAAGCCCCTGATTTTCCAACCGGCGGTGTTATTTATGGTATGGAAGGTGTAAAGGCTGCCATGCACTTTGGCAGAGGCAGGGTAGTGGTAAGAGGAAAATTAACGGTAGAAACGAAAGCCAGCGGCCGGGAACAGATCATCATCACCGAAGTGCCCTACCAGGTAAACCGGGATGCACTCACTAACCGTATTGGTGAACTGGTGAATGAAAAAGTGATAGATGGAATTGCACATGTAAACAATGAGTCAAATAATAAAGAAGGTACCAGGGTGGTTGTGGACCTGAAAAGGGATGCCATTGCGAATGTTATCGTCAACCAGTTGTATAAGCTCACCGATCTGCAAACCTCCTACGGTATCAATAATGTGGCTATCGTAAAAGGAAGGCCCAGAACACTGAACCTGAAAGAGCTGATCAGCGAGTTTGTGGAATTCAGGCATGATGTGGTGGTAAGACGAACACAGTTTGAATTGAGGGAAGCTGAAAAAAGGGCCCATATTTTAAAAGGCTACCTGATCGCACTGGATCACCTGGATGAAGTGATCTCCCTGATCCGTTCTTCTTCCACACCTGATATTGCCAAAGACAAACTGATAAATGCGGGCTGGGGCCTGGATGAAATTCAGGCAAAGGCCATACTGGAACTGCGCCTGCAACGGCTTACCGGCATGGAACGGGATAAGATCAAAGAGGAGTTTGATGAACTGATGAAACTGATCGCCCATTTGAACGAATTATTATCCAATGAAGGAATGCGGTTTGACGTGATCAAAACCGAGTTGCTCGAAATAAGAGACAAATTCGGTGATGAAAGAAAGACCGAGATCACTTACCTGGATGACGAAGTAAAAATAAAAGACCTGATCAAAGAAGAAGATGTGGTGATCACTATATCACATCTTGGCTATATCAAACGTACACCGGCAGATGAATTTAGAGCACAACGCCGTGGTGGAAGAGGTGTAATGGGCGGAAAAACAAGGGATGAAGATTATATTGAACATCTGTTTGTGGCCTCCACACATCATACCATGCTTTTCTTTACCGAAAAAGGAAGAGTCTATTGGCTGAATGTGTACGAAATTCCAGAAGGAGAAAAAACAGGTAAAGGCCGGGCCATTCAAAACCTGGTGCAGTTACCGCCAGATGATAAAGTAAGAACGATCATTGACGTAAAAGACCTGAAAGATGAAGATTTTGTAAAATCACATAACATTGTCTTGTGTACCAAAAAAGGTATTATCAAGAAAACGGAACTCGAAGATTTCAGCCGCCCGAGACAAACAGGAGTAAATGCGATCACTATTAATGAGGGAGATGAACTGCTGGAAGCAAAACTAACTGATGGCAGATCGGAAATAATGATGGCAGTAAAAAGCGGGCGGGCTATTCGTTTCTCGGAAGAAAAGGTGCGGGCAACAGGCCGTGGCGCTATCGGTGTGGCAGGAATAGAAGTGGATGATGAAGGCGATGAAGTGGTGGGTATGATTTGTGTAAATCCCGAAACACAGGCATCCAGAACCGTACTGGTGGTAAGTGAAAAAGGCTATGGTAAAAGAACACCGGTGGATGAATACCGGTACACCAATCGTGGGGGAAAAGGAGTAAAAACGATCAACGTAACAGACAAAACCGGTTCTTTAGTTGGTATATTAGATGTGTCACAACAGGAGGATATCATGATCACCTGTAAAAGCGGTGTCACCATCAGGATGCCGGTAAGCGGTATTAGTGAACAGGGCCGGGCCACACAAGGAGTAAAATTGATAAAACTGGATGAAGGAGATGAAATAGCAGCCATTACCCAGCTGGATGACCAGGGAAATGGCACCAATGGTGAAAATGGAGAGATTGATACTGAAGGAATTCCGCCGGCTGATAACGCAACCGAAGGTGGTGAAAACCCATCTACCGGGGGCGACACACAATAAACAGTAACTTGTAACTCAATTTAAAATCAAATGAAAAAACTCTTTTTCTTATTAACGATAAGTTTGTCAGCAGCAGTTGCGTCTGCACAAAACTATGAAAGCATCAAGACATTATTAGCACTACAAAAGTATGATCAGGCAAAAACTGATTTTGATAAAGCTATCAGTAATGCCAAATTCGCCGGCAAAGCAGAAGCATATATTCTAAAAGCTACTATCTACTCTGCGTTGGCCACCTCTGATGCCAATAAAAACACTCCAACAGGCGAACAGCTTACAAATGATGCCGCCACCGCTTTTTATAAGTACAGGGAAATGGAACCAGACATGAACCAGGTAACGGATCCGATCTATCAGAACGGACCTATTAATATTTATTCCAGTTATTATTCATTAGGCTATAATGATTATACAGACAAAAAATGGGCTGCAGGTTTTGCTAAACTGAAAAAAGCAGTGGAGTTTTCAGATATGCTGATCGCTAAAAAAGTACTTACTATCAGTTTAGATACCAATGTACTTATCCTGGCGGGAATCACTGCAGAAAACAGCGGCAATAAGGATGAGGCTGCAAAGATATACATCCGTCTCGCTGATAATAAAGTAGCCGGAGATGGT
>JBEBIF010000183.1:0-6889 GCA_040080515.1 Chitinophagaceae bacterium
CTTTTACACTGATCATTTATTATAAAAATTTGGAGGTGCAAAGGTATGCTAAAACAGGCAGCGGCTGAAGCCCGGCACAAGAAATTTCAACAGGCAGCGTTATGTACAGGTACAAGTACCTAACCCATTGACCAGCACATTATTCAATCCGCCATATGCGTTTAAAAATCAGCTGTTTCATCCTTGCAATGCTATTGAGCCTTCTCTCCCGGTCACAATCTCCGGCATCTGTGTATGTTCATTTTGCTTTTGATAAATGGGAACTGTCTGCCGCAACGAAAACCACACTGGACAGTTTAACCGATTCACTTGATGTGACTGACCGTATTGAACTGCACGGTCATTGTGATGCGTTGGGAGCAGACGTATATAATGACCGCCTGTCGGCCAAAAGAGTGCAGGCAGTAAAAGAGTATCTGGTGAGCCTTGGCTGGGAAAACAAAGACATTCTTATTGCCAAAGGGCATGGTGAAAAGAAACCGCTGAATAAGAACGCATCGCCGGAAGAAAGAAGCCTCAACCGGCGGGTGGAGATAAAGATCATTTATTCAGCGGGTGATAACGAAATATCTCTTACTAAGAAACTGGCAGATACCGCAACCATTGCTGGTACTAACATTGTTTTAAAGAACATCAATTTCGTGGGAGGCAGGCACCAATTCCTTCCGCAGTCTGAGCCGGCGCTGAAAGAATTACTCAAGGCCATGAAAACCTACCCCAAACTTGTTATCAGGGTAGAAGGACATATCTGTTGCGAAGAACATACCGGTGACGGACTGGATGATGAGACAGGAATAATTAATTTATCAGAGGCCCGGGCTAAAGCAGTAATGGATTACCTGGTCACTAATGGCATTCAGCCGGAAAGGATAAGTTATAAAGGCTTTGGTCATGCAAAACCGATCTATCCCTATCCTGAAAAAACAGGAGAAGAAATGATCAGGAACAGAAGGGTGGAAATAAAGATCATCAGCCGGTAGAATAAAAAAAGTCCCGTTCCTCCGGAGCGGGACTACATAATGAGCTGTATGAGAACAGTGTCTTATTCTTCAACCTCTGTTTTCGAAAATTCCTTTCTGAAAACGTAGTGATAAACCATGGGTGCGTTGGCGGCAGAAGCCACCGGGAATGCATTTACCAGTTTCCAGCCCTGTTTACCTAAATAATTAAGGGCATCAATCACGGTGTTGAATTTTTTGTTCCTGCCATCCTCGTCTTTTACCCGGTGGTCTTTCCAGAAGCTTCTTTCTTCTCCATAGTCCACATCGATGGTTACTTTGTTGCTCAACAATTTGGCAGTGGCCACTACTTCGCAGTACTGTTCCACTTTGGTTTCCTGTGCGTAACCGTGAAAAGAAAACGCCAGGAAGATCAAGATCAGGGTCTTTTTCATTGTTTTTGTTTTTAAAAATCAGATAATAAATACCGTCGTGGAAGTGAAGCGGTTATTGGAAGGAAAATGGCTGGTAGAAATACCAGACAGCGCCAGTATTACATTGGTTGCTTCCATAGCAGGGTTACGCTGACCGGGTGTTGATAGACGGGAAAAATCCCGCCCGGAGAACCGTAGCGGGATGCTATAACCATACTTAATCCTGAACAACTAATAGATTACGATACTTCCACCCTTCCTTGACACGCCGCCCTTTTCATCATTTGAAAGGAACACATGATAGGTGCCGCCGGGGGCATTGTTTAGTGTTATGGGTATCACACTGCCGTAAGTCAGGCCGGCAGCCTTCTGCGATTGCATCAACTGGCCCATGCTATTGTATATTTTAACATTCAGTTTGGTGTACAGGTCTGTATTCAGTTTGATGCTGAATCTTCCATTGTTGGGGCTTGGAAAGATCAACACTGCAGGAAACTGGTCCAATGTAAGGTGCCGCTCGGCACACTCATTGACCCGGATCGTTCCGGACACCGCTGACTGACATCCGTCATTCGAGGCTGTATATGTTACTGTCTTTGTGCCCACACTTGCTACAGATGGAACAAATGAATTTCCTGCCACACCGCTGCCACTGAACACTCCGCCAACAGGTGTGGCACTCAGCGTAACTGCCCCATCAGATACACATACAACAGCTACAGGTACAAAACTGATAACAGGATAAGTGGTTACTGTAAATACTGCTGCATCAGACGTTACTGATCCGCAACCAGCTGTTACGATCACCCTGAAGCGATAGTTATGCTGCCCCGCCGGAACCGCTGCTTGTGCAAAAGAGGAAGAGGTTGCTCCGGCTATATCGCTATAAGTAGTGCCACCATTAGTACTCACCTGCCATTGGTAGGTCAATACTCCAACTCCTGTGGTGGCTATAATACCAACTGTGGCTGCAGCGCCTTCACAAAGCGTTACGTTTTGTGGTTGTGCTGTAATTGCAGGGAATGTATTTACAGTAAGTAAAGCCCCGGCGGATATACCGGGTGTACAAACACCATTAGATACCACACACCTGTACCTGTTTCCATTCAATGAAGGCGGAACACCGGTAATAGTAAGTGCAGGTGTGGTGGCCCCTGCGTACACACCACCATTCGTAATACTTGTATAACTACCGCTGCCAACGCTCAATTCCCATTGGTATGATAAACCAGAACCGGCTGCACTTGCACTAAACGTGGTAGTGGTAGCCTCACATACAGTTCGGTCAACCGGGCTGCCGGAGATAGTAATGGAAGAAGATACCGTCAACATTGCTGTAGTAGTATTTACTGAACCGCAGCTGTTGGTCACTACACAACGGTATTGGTCGCCATTCATTGCAAACGTAGTGCTGGCAATATTGTAAGTAGCTGAAACAGCACCCGGAATATTCGTAAACGCCGGTACTGCTGAAGTGCTTACCTGCCACTGGTAAGTGGGCGATGGCGTGCCTGTTGCAGCTGTGGTAAAACTGACGGCGCTTCCGGAACACACATTCAATGAAACGGGGTTGGAAGTAACAGTGGGTGCTTCATTTACTGTCAGCGTGGCATTAATGGACGTAGTACTTCCGCATTGCCCTGTTACAACGCAACGGTATTGGTTGCCGTTCATTCCTGCTGTTACTGCTGCCAGATTTAAGGTGGCCGCAGTAGCTCCGCCGATATTGGTAAATGCAGGAACAGCCGCAGTGCTCACCTGCCATTGATAAGTGCCTGTTGCAATCACATTATAGGAAACATTTGTTCCGGCACATCCCGCAGCGCTTAACGGCTGACCTGTTATGGCCGGGCCGGAGCCTGGATCGATGATAAAACTAACAATGGTGATCTGCGTTACAGCCGGGGATGGACCAGAACCCTCAATGGTTACGTTATAGGTTCCGGGTAAAAGGGTGTTCGCATTGTTCAATGTTACCAGGCTGCTGTTGCCGGGTACCACCGGATTGGTACCAAAAGAAATGGTGGTACCGGCTGGCACACCAGCTGTAGCTGTAAGAGTAACGGGATTGACATATCCCCCGTTGGACAAGACCGGTACTGCAAGGGTCATTGCTGTTGGTGCCGGGCAGATGACTGTTGCCGGCAGTATCATACCAAAGCTAAAGCCCACAGGTGGCGGCGTAATAGTAATGCCTGCATTATTAATATCAAAGAAGACATTACCGATGGCTTCTACTTTGATCCTTCCTGTTGTGGTTAGTACTGCAGGGATGGTAATACTCTCCGTTCCGTCATTGGCAGTACTGGCAGCCAGTACCGTTGGGAATGTAAGACCTCCATCCGCAGAGAATGTGATCTTCACATTGGTACAATTGACCGGTGCTCCGGTGGTTCCGTTCACCGACCAGGTAACGGTTTGCGTGGTACCAGATACATAACTTACAGCTGTATTCTGAGAAGTAATTAAAAAGGGACCGGTAGCTGCATTCACTGTTATAACCATATCGGTGAATTGTGTTTGTCCAACCGCTCCTGTTGCACCGTTATAGGGACGATTGTCTCTCACGGTCAATCTGAAATTCAGGTTTCTTCCCACCGAACTCAGCGCTTCGATATTTATGCCGGGATCACCGCCAGGCAACGGGCCTGTTATGGAAGCACCACTTAGAATAGTATTGAGAACAGGGAACGTTCTGGTTGGTGATGTGGTTGGTGCAAAAGACAACCAGTTCGGACCTGTTAGTTTTGCAGGACTGGCTATGCTGTTTGATCCGGACGTTGTGGAATTGTCGTTTTGTTCCCAGCAATAGGTGAGCACATCGCCGGGGTCTGCATCGGTTGCGGAGCCTGTCAGTTGAAAAGGAGTACCCATTGGTATGGTTTGATCAGGAACTGTGGCTACTACCGGCGTTGCATTTATACCTGTAAGCGGGGTGGTTACCGGGCAATTTTTTGTCGCCAGGTTCACTTGTATCTGGTTGATGGATGCAAGGTGAAAGATATCGATGGAATGCGGCGCCACATCGAAAGGGGTAATACCTGCATATCCCATTATGGTGATGCCGGAACCCACTTCTTTATTGGTTCCCGTACCTTCCAATCCAAATGAAAAGGTATGCGTGGCGCCTAATTGATGCCCTATTTCATGTGCCACATAATCAATATCAAACCCATCACCGGCTGGTGGAAAGGATGCAGAAGGACTGACCGATCCTGTGGCAGGTGAAGTGATACCACTCCCTTTTATCCCATCGTCGCAAACGCAGCCAATACAACCGGCATTTCCTCCCCCGCCGGAAGCCCCAAATAAATGCCCGATATCATAGTTGGCCTCGCCGATAAGCGTAGTTAAAGTGGATTGCAGACTGGAATTCCAGCTGGCCGGTGGGGATAACGGATTCGTTACCGTTGCATAAGGATCCGTTGCCGGGTCGTAAAAAAGTACAGCAGTTGTGCTGGCAATAAGATTCAGGTGCAGGGCAAGGTCTTTTTCATAAACGCCATTGCACCTTGTAAGGGTATTATTGTAGGCCGCTAATACAATTGCCTGGTCGGCAGGTGTTCCTGCGGCGGAGGCCCCAAAAAAATTGGCATACTCACCAGTACAGGATTGCACCAGCCGCATGGTCTTTAATTGACCGGCATTGCTCTCTGTTCTGTTTGTACTGGCAATTTGTTTGTTTATGCCTGCAGCCAGTTGCTGGTCCTGTGTATTGCAGAGCCATGGTAAGTTGCCCTTTGTCCGTTGTGACCGGAACACTGCATAAATAACATGATCCGCAGAATAAGCTTCAATGTATTCATTGGGACCATCTGCCCTGAATACCATTGTTTGTATGCCACGGGGAGAGTAACTCAGTTTCAGCATAGCAGATTTATCCGAAATCCCTTTACCCGAAAAGGCCCTGATCTCCGGAAAACGGGCTTGCAACACCAGATCGAAATTCGAAGCTTCCACCACTTCAAATTGTTCTATTTCACCAGCAGCATTAGGTAAAGAAATGACTGTTGACAGGCCTGTTTGTTTATTTGTAACAGAGAATAAGGCGTTTCTCAAAGGCTCCATGTCCAGTTCAAACAGTTTGAACACTTCAGGAAATGAAGCTCTTGCCACTGCTTTATCCTTAGTAATGACATTAGCATCGGTTCTTACCGACCAGTAGCGTTGTTGTGCAAATACAGTTACACCTGTTAAACAAATAAGTAAGAGTAGTACAATTTTTCTCATATTCTTGTTTTTGATTAATAATTGCATTTTGCGGAAATAGCCGCAGGGAAACAAAACAAGAAGTGTTATGATAGATATTCTGTGGAAGTGTTGCCAGATATATTTTGGCAGGTTAGGTTGAAAGGAGCGTTCCGGGTATGCTGTTTGCAAAAACCGATACTGATCCATAAAAATACTATTCTCCGCATTCTGACCAAAAAAAATTCGGTGATGACAGGAATGATCAAACCAGGTATTTGCTCCAACCCGTGTTTTCTTCTTCTGATAAAAAAAAATCCCGTTCCGGAAAACCGGAACGGGATCGTATGAGTAATAAAACTCTGTTCTTATTTAAAGATCACAACACTCACACCTTTTCTTGACACTTCTCCCCTTTCATCATTCGATAAGAAGATATGATATGTACCGTTTGGCACATTAAAGAGGGTCACTGGTATCACACTGCCATAGGTAAGACCGCTGGCAACCTGGGTCTTAACGATCTGGCCATAGCTGTTGTATATCTTAATGTTCAGCGTGGTGTACAGGTCTGTATTCAGTTTGATGCTGAATCTTCCATTGCTCGGACTTGGATAAACCCGTACAGCAGGGAATTCAGGCAGCGTCAGATGACGTTCCGGACACTCATTTACCTGGATCGTTCTGGATACCACTGACTGACATCCTGCATTAGTTGCTGTATAAGTAACGGTCTTGGTTCCTGTACCTGCTGTAGCCGGAGTAAATGTGCTGCCTGATACACCGGGTCCGCTGAAGGCTCCACCCGCAGGTGTGGCACTTAAGCTGAATGCAGGATCAGATACACAAACTACATCAATAGGATCAAAGACGATAACAGGGTATGCATTTACAGTAAATACTGCTGCAGTGGAAGTAACAGATCCGCAACCGGCTGTTACGATCACCCTGAAGCGATAGTTATTCTGACCAACCGGAACAGCTGCCTGTGCAAAGGAGGAGGCATTAGCTCCGCTGATGTTATTATAAGTAGTACCACCATCTGTGCTTAACTGCCATTGGTAGGTCAATACGCCTACACCGGTAGTAGCTGTAACGCTTACGGTGGCTGCTGCTCCTTCACATATGGTCACGTTTTGAGGCTGCGTGGTGATAACAGGGAAGGTATTTACAGTAAGCAATGCACCGGTGGATATACCAGGTGTACAAACACCATTCGTTACCACACAGCGATACCTGTAGCCATTAAATGTTGGTGGCACACCGGTGATCGTCAGAGTAGGTGTGGTAGTACCTGAATAAGGAGCCACAGCACCTACGTTATTGTAA
>JBEBIF010000677.1:0-1432 GCA_040080515.1 Chitinophagaceae bacterium
TGTTTTACCATCGTACCAATCTGTGCATTCCCGGGATCAACATCAATCAATGCATTTAAAGCAATCGCTTCATCCCGCACATCAGAATAATAACTGCCTCCTGTTTGTGCCACTGATTCTTCACCACTGAATGACGCAGGCAACATCGACGTAAAAGATTTCCTGTCACCAGCTGTTGCATAAGCGGCTGCTAATAAATAACGGCTGTCCAATGCAAGCAAGGCTGTATTGGCTTTATAATAGTTCATCGCCGGTACATTGGTTCTTCCGGCAATGGCCAGTACATATAAGCTATAAGCCACTTCTTTCGGCGCAATCTTCTTATTCTGGTCCCGGTTATAGAAGTAAGTAATGGTTTCCTTATTCTTCAACTTGTTGTTGATATAGTTCAGCATGGTTTCCAGCAAGCTATTATCCACATCAAACCCGGCTTTCTTTGCTTCCAATAAAAAGTGCGCTGAATAAATAGTAGCCCACCAGTCTTCCTTGCCTTCACCATCCCACAACGTAACAGCACCATTGTACAACTGCCTCATTTTTATCTTGCGGATGGCTTCCATGATATTGCTGTTTGCATTCAACTTATTCTGTTGTTTGTTTAACATCATCAGGTCAGACAAGTCACCATAATAGATTTGCGGAAATGCAGCTGAAACTGTTTGCTCGGTGCAACCATACGGATACTGTACCAGCCATTTTAATTGTTCGCCCAACTCCAATGCAGGAGAGCGGCTCACTACTAAACTATAATTAGTGCTGCCTGGAATAAAGTCACTCAACCCGATATTCACCTTCTGTGTGCTGCCACCGGCAATAGAACCACTACCTGTTGATTTCTGTAATGTGGATGGCGGACGGACAGAAATATCAGTTACATCAGTAAACTTCTCTCCCATTCCATTTACCGTCACCGTTACTTTACCAACATTGATGGTCGGGTCAGCCACTACTTTGAATATTGCACGGCCTTCACTTTTTGCTGCAAGACTTACTGATTGATTATTTCCACCCACTACTTTCATCGGGCCTTCTACAGCGATTGTTGCGGTTACATTCGCTGATTTATCAGTTGTATTTGTCAATGTTACCGGTACATTCACCGTATCACCGGGACTTAAAAATCTTGGTAATGCTGTACTAACTACTATCGGGTCAGCAACAGTCATAGCATTATCGGCTGCACCAAAGCTTTGTCCTTTATAAGAAACAGCCATCAGTCTTAACTCACCACTGAACTGCGGAATATCAAATTCAAATTCAGCAACACCACTGCTATTGGCTTTTTTAATACCGCCCCAATAGCTGACTACTTTTATTCTTTTCGCCGGCATCGGGTTTGTTCTTTTGTTGGTCATTTCATCAAAAGCACCATCACCGCCCGTACTGCTTAACTTTGCCCTTACTTCCGCAAACAATAAAGGATACAGATCGA
>JBEBIF010000678.1:0-1431 GCA_040080515.1 Chitinophagaceae bacterium
CAGCTGAAATGGACTCTGATCACCGACAAGATAGTACAGGATAATGCCATACAGGTAAACCCGGATGAAGTAAGGGCCTTTGCCAAACAACAACTCTTTAGCTATATGGGTGGCGCCAACCTGAGTGATGATCAACCTTGGGTAACCGACTATGTAGAAAAGATGATGAAAGACAGAAAATATGTGGAGGATGCATACAATCGAATCCAGACTCAAAAAATATTCGAATGGGCTGCCACACAGGTAAAACCGGCCGATAAAGACATCAGTGCAGAAGAATTCACCAAAATGGTGGAAGCGCATCAGCACCATCATCATTAATTAAGACAGAAAGTCTGAAGTCGGAAAGTCAGTAAGTCCGGAAGAACTATTCAATAAACAGAAATAGTCTTCCGGACTTTCCGTCTTTCGGACTTTCCGACCTCCAACTTCAGACCTCCAGCTTCTGCCTTTCTGTCAGTGATTTTGCAATTACGTCATTTGGACGGATATTTGATGGTCAGGAAGAACAGTTGAAAAGTTAAGAGGAAACATCGTTGCCTTTTACAAATCAACTAATTAACCAATTAACTTATTAACTCAATACGCATGACCTTCAATTCCGAGTTCGAAAAATATGCGGTGAAACACCGTGGCCTTTCCAGCAATACCCTGCACAGCTATGCCTCGCACCTGGTAACCGGAATGACGCCGAATATCATCGAGGAACGTTCGCTGAATGTAGCCGTAATGGATGTGTACAGCCGCCTGATGATGGACCGTATCATCTTTCTGGGTTACCCGATCAATGATGAGATCGCCAATATTGTAACAGCGCAGTTGTTGTTCCTCGATTCGTCTGACAGGGCCAGAGACATCAATATGTATATCAATAGTCCCGGCGGCAGCGTGTATTCCGGCCTGGGAGTTTACGATACCATGCAATATGTAAGTCCGGATATCGCTACCATCTGCATCGGCGTAGCAGCTTCTATGGCTTGTGTGTTGCTGGGAGCTGGTACCAAAGGAAAAAGAGCGGCACTGAGACATTCCCGGATCATGATGCACCAGCCCAGTGGCGCCATTGGTGGCCAGGCCAGTGATATTGAAATAACGGTGAATGAGATCCGCAAGTTGAAAAGGGAATTGTATGAAGTGGTGAATGTGCATACTGGTAAAACACTGGAGCAAATTGAAAAAGATTTTGACCGGGATAACTGGATGACCGCAGCCGAAGCAAAAGAATATGGACTGGTGGATGAAGTGCTGCTGACAAATCCAAGGAAGGTGAAGAAAGACTGAGCAGCCAATGAGGGAATGTGGGAATTTGAAAATTTGTCCGAAGGATCCTGCGGGGAAATGGAATACATCGTGTTTTGTTTGAGAACAATCCTGACCCCGAAGGGGTCAAACATGAATAACTCCGGGTGAAACCCGTGGATGGGATGGATA
>JBEBIF010000184.1:0-6878 GCA_040080515.1 Chitinophagaceae bacterium
ATCAGCATCTTCCGGCTGTTGCTTAATCCAACCACCCGCACCTGCAGATTCATTCGTTCTTGCAGAAAATCTGACTGCTGCTTTAATTGTCCCAGCAATTTTGCTCCAACATTTCCGGTTCCGGTAATAAAAAGGTTGACCTGCTTGTAAGTGGTTTCAAAAAACTCCTCGTGCAATACGTTAATGGCTTTGCGCACATCTTTAGTGGCGATGACAGCGGAAATATTCTTTTCGGATGAACCCTGTGCAATGGCCCTTATGTTAACCCCGTTCCGTCCCATCGCACTGAACATGCGGCCACTGATACCAGTATGATTTTTCATGCTCTCCCCCACCAATGCCACTATCGAAAGATCCGTTTCAATAATAAGTGGCTCCACTTTTTGCAAGGCGATCTCGTTTGCAAATGCTGCATCCACCGATTGTTTCGCTTTTTCGACAAAACCAGAATCAATACCCACGCATATAGAATGTTCTGAAGAACTTTGTGTAATTAAGATCACATTTATTTTTTCGCTGCTAAGTGCTTCAAATAACCGTTTAGAAAACCCGGGAATACCGATCATACCACTACCTTCCAGGCTTAGCAGGGCAATACTATTAATACTGGAAATACCTCTTACAATATCTCCCCCGCCTTTTGCCACCGATTCTATCACAGTACCCTCGTCTTGCGGAGCGAAAGTATTTTTTATCCAAACAGGTATGCCTTTACTCATCACCGGTTGAATAGTTGGCGGGTAAATAACCTTGGCCCCGAAATGTGATAACTCCATTGCTTCCTGGTATGAGATGGCCCGAATGATACGGGCATTACTGGTCAGCCTCGGGTCTGCCGTCATCATACCACTTACATCTGTCCATATTTCCAGCAGTTTTGCATTTAGCGCAGATGCTACAATGGCGGCCGTATAATCAGAACCACCCCTGCCTAATGTAGTAGTGATGCCGTCTTTATCAGTAGCAATAAAACCAGGGAGAATAAATAAGGAGGAAGGGTTTGCCGAGAAATACTCCGTAATCGTTTTATCTGTAGTGGCAAAGTCAACTTCTGCTGCTGTAAATTCTGAATTGGTGGTGATCAGTTCCCGGGCATCTTTCCAAACTGCATCTGTTCCATCAGCTTTGAATTTTGCAGTTATGATCTGAGAGGAAAGCCATTCGCCATAGCTTCCGATCCGGTCTTTCGATCGTGGCGTTAATTCTCTTAATAAAAATATCCCGTTGCAAATGTCTTCTATCTCGTTGCAGGCTTTTTTTACCAGGCTTAACAACTGGCTTTGTTGTGCCACCGGTATCAGTTGCTTCACCGCTTCTATATGTCTTTGCTCTACTGTCCCCAGTTCTTCTTTATACAATTCGTCTCCGGCTGCAGCTTTTGCCGCTGCATCGAGCAACAGGTCTGTCACACCGCCGAGTGCCGATGCCACCACCACTGTTTTATCTGTTTTGATTTTTTCTTTTACGATCGCCACCACCTTATTGATGTTCTCCGCATTGGCTACTGATGTACCGCCGAATTTTAAAACCTGCATATGATCACTGATTAATTTATTAAAAGGATTTCACGGACGAAGGCGTGAAATAGTTAGTGTTCCTGTGTAAGCTGTTAAGCCCAACGTATGATATGGAAAAGTACAACCCTTAACGGGTTGTGGTAATTGTTGTAGTGGTGGTGAAATTTACCACTTCCAAGGAGATGATATGTGTGCTGGTTGTAACCACTTTGCTATTCTGATGCACAATATACAGTGCAATTGCGAAACGGAAAACTATTTGAGAGAAAATGTGAAAATATGCCCGAAGGGCCCTGCGGGGAATTAGAAAATTTGAGAATGACTTCCCGGATTAAGAAACTATCATCTATTATCTATCCTCTATCATCTATTACCTCGCTACCGAATCAGCTGCTTTTTTTACACTCCCGTATTTCAGCAATAATTCTTTTGCTTTCTCATAGTCGGTCATCTTCACCCTTTCCATCAGCATTTTAGTGCCCCGGTCAACCAACTTATCGTTCGTTAGTTGCATATTCACCATCTTGTTATCTTCTACCCGGCCCAGTTGTATCATTACGGTGGTGGAGATCATATTAAGCACCAGCTTTTGTGCGGTGCCGCTTTTCATCCGGGTGCTGCCTGTTACAAATTCCGGTCCCACCACTACTTCAATCGGAAAATCGGCGGCGGCGCTTACCGGCGAATCCGGGTTGCAGGAAATACTTCCGGTGATGATGCCTCTTTTCCTGCATTCCTCCAGCGCACCGATCACATACGGTGTAGTACCACTTGCAGCAATACCAATGACCACATCTTTGTCGCTTACATTAAATTCCTGCAGATCTTTCCAGCCTTGTTCTTTATCATCTTCTGCAAATTCAACTGCCGTGGTGATGGCCTTTTCACCTCCGGCAATGATACCGATCACCAAACCATGAGGGACTCCGTATGTTGGCGGACATTCGCTGGCATCCACTATCCCTAACCGTCCGCTGGTACCAGCACCGATATAAAACAGCCGGCCCCCCATCAGCATCTTATCTGCGGCTGCTTCTGCCAGGTTTTCAATTTGTGGGATCGCTTTTTCCACAGCGGCAGGAACTGTCTGGTCTTCTTTATTGATAGTAGTGATCAGCTCATGTACCGTCATTTTTTCCAAATGATGATAATGACTGCTTTGTTCGGTAATTTTTTCAAATGCCATGCTTCCTTTCATTTAACTATGATACGTCACTAATCCCTCCATCGGATTTTTCATCACTCTGCCCAGTTCAAACTCATAACTGTTACAAAGTTGCTGTATCACATCCTTAAAACCAAATGCCACACTTCCGGCAAAACTGACGGGCAATGTCCATGTTTCCCGGTATTTGCATAAATGATTAAAGAAAAAGTCGTTTAATCCGTCTTCAATGATATTTTCTATCATATAATGCCCCCTGTTCTCTGCCAGGAATTTGGTAAAACTGGCGAGATACCGGTTGGGCAATGGCTTTTTATACACATTTTCTAATATTTCAGTTGCATTGGTGGTATAGGTAAGATCAAATATTCCCCTCAGCTCATCATCAAAAGTGTCATAGAGATAGTATTGTATCACTTTTTTTCCAAGGTAGGCGCCGCTTCCCTCGTCGCCCAATACATAACCGAGGCCGGGGCTGTTCTTTACGATCTTCTTTCCATCATAGTAACAGGAATTAGAACCGGTACCTAAAATACAGGCAATGCCTTTTTCTCTGCCGCAAAGTGCCCTGGCAGCTGCCATCAGATCATGGGTCACTTCCACTTTTGCGCCGGTAATTACATTACTAACGGCTTTCTTCACCGATTTGGCGTTGTTACTATTGGCACAACCGGTACCATAATAAAATACTTCATCCACGGCCACGTTTTTCAATTTGGGCTTCAGCTCTTTCAGCAGCAGCTCTGTGATCTGTCCGGTGTTGAGAAAATAAGGACTGATGCCCTGCGTTATAATGGTCTTTTTTTTCCCATTATGAAGCAGGCACCATTCAGCTTTGGTAGCCCCACTGTCGGCGATGAGTTTTGTTGACATGTACTGGTATATCAGTTTATTGGTTAACTGGTTAATTCGTTTATTGGTTCATTAGTTGCATACTCCAGTCAGCTATCATTATACGCCCAACCAATAAACTATTCATCTATAAACCGACAACCAGAAACTTTGGCTATTTTGCATCAAATTACATAATAAAGAGTTATGATGGTGAATAAAAAATTGCAGGTCTGGCTGCCGCTGATCTTTTCTGCAGTAATGATAATCGGGATGTTCTTTGGATACAAACTGGGCAGCCAGGATGGTGGAAACAAAGGATTTTTTTCTTCCAACAGGCGCAGTTCTTTGCAGGAGGCACTGGATATCATCCGCATGAAATATGTTGATTCCGTACAATTCGGAACGCTGGAAGGAAAAGCCATACACGAAATGATGACGGAACTGGACCCTCATTCTGTTTACCTTCCCCCGGTGGACCTTAAAGAAGCCAATGAAGACCTTGCCGGCAACTTTGAAGGTATCGGTGTGGAGTTCAATGTTTTTGATGATACGGTAAATGTGGTATATGTAATTCCGAAAGGCCCCAGCGACAAAGCCGGCTTATTAATTGGTGATAAGATCATTAAGGTAAACGACTCTTCTCTTACCGGCAAACCCTTTTCCACCGATGATATTAAAAAATACATCCGTGGTGAACAAGGATCGAAAGCCATTTTGCAAATACTCCGGGATAATAAACTGCTGACAGTTACCGTAAACCGTGGCACCATACCCGTTTCTTCGGTAGATGCGGCCTATATGATCGATAAAACAACCGGCTATATTAAACTGAATAAGTTTTCTGATAAAAGCTATGAAGAATTCATGGAAGCAATGGAAATGCTGCAAAAAGAGGGGATGCAAAGCCTTATCTATGACCTGCGGGGCAATGGCGGCGGTTTTATGAACGAAGCCGTGGAAATGGCCGATGAATTTTTAGATGGTGATAAGCTGATCGTTTATACGCAGGGCGTGAACAGTAAGAAAAGAGAGTACCGTTGCAGACGGCCCGGTTTGTTTGAAAAAGGGAAGCTGGTGATCCTGGTGGATGAATTATCCGCCAGCGCCAGTGAAGTATTAGCAGGCGCCCTGCAGGATTGGTGCCGTGCCACCATCATCGGTCGCCGCACTTTTGGCAAAGGCCTGGTCCAGGAACAATATTCATTAAGTGATGGCTCTGCCATACGGCTCACGGTGGCCCGGTATTATACCCCATTGGGCCGCAGCATTCAACGGTCTTACGAAAAAGGTAAGAAAGTATATATGGATGATCTGTGGGACCGATTCAGCAGTGGCGAAATGCTGTCTGCCGATTCACTGAAAGTGCATAACAACGGACAGCGGTTCACTACCAGCTGCCGTGACACCTTGTTTGGTGGCGACGGTATCACTCCCACCGTCTTTGTTCCTTTCGATACCAGCCATTCCCTGCAAAAGATATTCCGGATGGTGACCAATTCTGATTTCAGCAACCTGGTGTACAATTATTATTTGCAAAACAAACAAAAGATAGATCAGTATAAAACAGCGGATGAATACACTGCGGCTTTTAACAGCGATGACCTGTGGAACACCCTGTTGAATAAAGCGAATGATTCATTCAAACTAAAAACGATGAACGCCAGTGAAAGGGGCATCATACAACAACGGCTGAAAGCATTGCTGGCCCGTTATAAATGGAGAAACTCCGGCTTTTACCAGGTGCTGAATAATGAAGATAAGGTGGTAAAGAAGGCGGTGGAAGTAGTTACTAAATAAAAACAGCCCCGTAAGAACGGGACTGCTTTGGATAAGGTGTGTTGCAAAAGTTTATACTTTGTCTTTATTATCATCCCACCATTTCTTTTCCATTTTATAGGAACCGAACAGCCCCAGGCCACCGCCGATAGCGATCAGCGAAAAGTAAATAGCCGGGTTTCCATCCATGCGGTGTTTATACACATTCCCGTTAACCGTTTCACTGAAATACTCATGGGGCATCGCATACAGGTCCAGCATATAGGCAACAAATAAACCTGCACCGGCGCCGATGAGCAGCAATGCCCATTTCAGGTTCTTATACGGAGCCGGCCGGTTAGCAAACTCTTTTGGGTTCATTCCTTTTTCGATCATCGCCAGGTTCTGGCGGGTTTTCAGGTAAACAATACCGAATATCATTGCAAATCCTCCTGCAAACATGGTGATCGGAATTAAAGCTTCTGCGCCGTGCATAATTGTAGATTTTATTGGTAATTAATTTAATAGCATTTTGTTCTATGACTACACCGGTTTAATCCGGGTTACAGCCTGAAAGAACTTTTTTGTCTGCCGGCCTTCAGCATCGGGCCTGATAACCGGCGTACAAGAACTAAGACTACACCCGATCAAACGAGGTTACATGCCGGCAGAATTTCCTGTTATCTCATATATAGGTAAGGAATAAATTAGCGTAACTTGTACTGTAACCTAACCAATTATCATGTAGTCTTACTACCTGAATGTCAACCGGACTGAATGATAATGAAATCATTAGCCAAGTGCTACGTGGTGACCACCAGGCATATGCAGGCCTCGTGAACCGCTACCAGAACTATGTCTTCACCCTTTGCCTCCGCATGGTGAAGACCAGGGAGGATGCGGAAGAAGTGGCGCAGGACGTATTTATTAAAGCCTATAAATACCTGGCCGATTTTAAAGGTGCCTCCAAATTCACCACCTGGCTGTACACCATCGTAAATAATACCGCCATCAGCTTTTTGAGAAAAAAGAAACTGGATATTCATTCGTTGGATAATGAAAAAGTATTTGAACTGGCCGACAGCCAGGATTCCGGAATGAGGGCCAATATGGTGGAACAAAAGTCGAAACTGGGAATGGTAAATGAAGCAATAGGATTACTGAGTCCGGATGATGCGCAGATCATCACCCTGTTCTACAAAGCGGAACAATCGCTGGATGAAACTGCACGAATACTGGGCATAGAAGTGAATGCGGCCAAAGTTCGATTGCACCGGGCCCGAACAAGATTGAAAGTGAAAATGGAAACCCATTTTGCAGAAGAAGTGAGAAATTTATAACACCCTGTCCCTAAAGGGAACTTAGGTGCTTGAACAAAATATATTTTGATAAAGCCATTAAAGAAGTGAGGTACTAAATGAATAACACTAATATTAACTCCCCTTCAGGGGCTGAAGGTATTGAGGAACGTCTCTGGAATTTTATCGACGGAACTGCTTCCGCTGATGAAAAGACTGTGATTGAGCGGCTGCTGCAACAGGATGCTGAATGGAAGTCAAAGTACAGTGAACTGCTGCAGGTGAATGAACTGTTACGCTCCTCCGAAC
>JBEBIF010000185.1:0-6875 GCA_040080515.1 Chitinophagaceae bacterium
CCTTTTATCAGCTCCTGGTTCAATTGTTCGTTGATGGTTGTTTTGGCCGTATCAATATAAGCGCCCAGTTCGAAGGTGGCATACTTGCTTATTTCTTTGGTGATCTTTTTATCAAACAGCCAGTCGGCAGAACCCAGCAGCACATTCTTTGATTTGATGTCAAAATCAATATCCTTCACTTCAATGGTACGTTTGTCTTTATCATATTCTGGTCTGCCCACCAGGTACACCACACCTGTATTGGTACCGGAGAAATTGATCTTTATCACCAGCTTTTCAAAACCACCACCGTACACCTTGCAGGAATCAATGATGAATTTCTTTTTGATAAATCCTTTTTTGAAATCAAACTTTTTCCCCTGCACACTCATGTTCATGATATGACTCAGCGAATCATAATTCAGCATAGCATCCAGGAAAATAGAAAATCCCTGCTGGCGGCTGAACGTGCCCATATTTGGGAGCACTGTTTTTCGTTCTGCAGGTTTTTCGAAACTAATGACCGGTTTGGCAGACAAGCCCAGAAATATATACAGTGAGTCTTTATTGATGAACAGGTTATTGATGCGGATCTTTTGCGGGTTGATCTGCAGCCAGCCAAGGCCATACAGGTTATATACTTTGTTCAGTTGGTCCCATACTTGCTGAAAGCGGGGTTTCAGATCAACCGAACCATATTTCTTCTCCATATCGGTTTTGGACACATCCAGCTCCGATATTAATCCTTTCATTACCTGTTTGGTGATATCCTGTCCCCAAAAACATACCTCACATTTATCTAATGGCTGTGGCTCATTTCTTTTTACTAAAAGATTGACCTTAAAATCCGGCTGTACCACCAGTGAATTGGAAAAGGAAACATTGACCCTTCTTTCCGGCTCATTGAAACCACATTTGCAGGCAGGCGTCCATGGCGACAGCACCGTACCGCTGGCACAAAGCCTGGTGGAACCTACGATCTTATAATAACCGGTAAAGCCAATGTTCAGCGAACTGCCAGAGCCTTTCATTTGTAAAAGGCTTCTGCGGAATACATATTTATAACGGATATCGCAGGCTTCCTGCACCCAGCCATCCGGATAGCCGGGAGAAGTGAAGACCGTGTCCACACTTTTCTCTGCCATGGCATACATGGGTTTCAGGTTTACCTGTATGGGAATATTGATCTCTGAAGCGGGTAACGAATCCAGCCGGAAATTTCCGGGAGACAGATCAGGGTTCTCCGGATTTATCTTTTGAGCGAAAGAACTGGTGGCGGTAGTGAGGGCGAATAAAAAGAGAATTCCTTTTCCGTTCATGCTGACTTTTTACTGTTGGGTAAAAATAGCTAAAGATTGAAAAAGGAATTGTGAATTTTTGACTAAGAGGGGAGTGAGATAACAGATGATAACGGAAAGATGATAGATGATAGTTTACAGATGATAATTCTTTTAGTTTGGGGTTACCATAAAGCTTTGGGAAATAGTACACTTAGAAGAACTATCATCTATTATCTATCATCTATCATCTATTTTACTTTAGCCCTTCGGCTGTGTCATACTAAACCAATTACCGCAGCCATCCTTTACCACGCACTCAATACCGTAGAATTGCTCTTTGGGTTCTGTTAGTTCCACGCCTTTTGCTTTCAGTTCTTCGTAGCTGGCCCTGCAGTCGTTGGTATGCAGCACCCCGGCACCCATGATGCCCTTTTCAAGTAATACACGGAAGGCATTGCGGCTTTCTTCATCAAAGCCATGTGCGGCGGCTTCTGTTTTTATCATGCTTTCATGAAGCACGGGCATCAGCACTACTTCCAGGTCGGGCTGTTCGGGCGGGTTTACTGTAAGCCAGCGATACCCATTTTCCATCAGGGCATCCGTATTCACTTTAAAGCCGAGGATGTTCACATAAAAGTCATATGCCTTATCCTGGTCAAGCACAAAAAGGGTGGTGTGAGAGAATTTTGTTACCATGGTTTTTGTTTTAGAAAATAAAAATAAGCCGGAAAGCGGAGAGTAGGTTCTTGAATCTTGCTTTTCTGGAAGAAGTCAATAGATGATAACAGATAGATGATAGTTGACAGATGATAAATGATAGTTCTTTCAGTCCGGGGTTACAGTAAAGCCTTGGGAAATAATACACATTGAAGAATTATCATCTATCCGTTATCATCTGTCATCTATTCACCAACCCTATATTGCTCAATAAAACAATGCGGAATAAACCGTTTCGGTTCTTCTTTGGCTAGTTTTTTTTTCAGCCAGGCGATGTTGCGGTAGTATTGGGGTGAATAGCCACTTTGTTTCCGGAACAGGCTGCTGAAGGACCCCAGGCTTTCAAACCCGATCTGGTTGCACACATCCGTAATGCTGATGCCTTCTTTAGCCAGCATTTCTTTCGCCGCATCCAGTCTTATCTGTGTAAGGTATTGATGGGGTGTTTTGCGATAGACCTTTGTAAATATCCGGTGAAAATGAAACCGGGATAAAAAAGCCTGCCTGGATATTTGCTCCAGGTCTAAAGCTTCATGATAGTTTGTATCAATAAACACTTTGGCTGCAACAATTCGCTGGTATATGTCGGTGGTGAGAGTCACTTTGTAAAGATAATGGTGAATAGATTACAGATGATAGTTGACAGATGATAGATGATAGTTCTTCAATGTGTACTATTTCCCAAAGCTTTACTGTAACCCTGGATTAAGAGAATTATCATCTATCCGTTATCATCTATCATCTATTAACAGGGTTCTTCCATCCCTTTCCCAACCGCTCCACGGTTCCTTTTATTCGTTCTGTTCTTGTTTCCTCCCGCTTTGCTGTCACCACCCATTCGATGTATTCTTTCTTATTAGTAAAAGACAAGGCTTCAAAAAGGGCGGCTTCTTTCTTATTCTTTTTTAATATGGCAGCAAGATCATCCGGCAGTTTCACTTCCTTAGTTTGCGGGTTTACCCAGTTGAATATTTCCCGTTCGGCTTTGGGTTTCGCTTCTTTCTTTTTATCTGCTTCTGTTTTGGCCCGGAAACCAAATACCGACCAGGTATCATCAAAAGAGATCAGGCTGATCCACGTTACTTTATCACCTTCCGCCAGCAGGCAATCCCAGCCTCTGTCACGGGTAAGGTCAGTTTGCATACGGGATGAGACTTTTGGATAGTACACCCATACCGTCACTTCAGGTTTTAGCAGCTTCATCACTTTGCTCAGTTCTTTTTCTAATTGTGCCCGGTTGTTTACAAACCAATGCACCTGGTCGTATTCTTTGCCCGAGTCGGTGATCGTTACTCCTGCCGGCAAACCCAGCAGCCCTTTTTTAAATTGGGCAGGGGCGTTCAGCGTCAGCAACGTGAATTTGGGTTTTATCTTCAGTTTGTCGGAGATGGAGTTCGCCACAATGGTTGATTTAGGTACTAAAATAAGGAGGTTCGGCAAAATGGGGTTCTTGAATCTTGCTTTGAATCTTTTAACCGCAGACCTGCCTGCTCAAAGAATCCGGTGGATAGGCAGACAGGGACGGGTGGCACAGCCCAATTTTATTTACCCGGCTTCCGGTTCTTTGGGCATCACCTGTTGCGTCGCACTCTTGTACGTCCCGTTTTTCATGGCAGCAATGCATCAATAGCCCTGGGTCGTATCCGGGGAAAGATGCACAGGCTTCGGACGACCAACCACGGGCCTCAGCATCTGCCAGTTATGGTCTGCCGAACGTGGCTATCGTTTGTAGCCTGTCGTCCTTTATCAATCTCCTCAAAAAACCTGACAATTTTTCATATTTCCCCCTCACGGCACAATGATTGACAGCCTACAGCGAACCTGCCTACCGTCTGGCAGGGATAAACCCAAATAACATGGCAAAAATCATAGGAATCGACTTAGGAACCACTAATAGCTGCGTGTCTGTAATGGAAGGAAGCGAGCCCGTAGTGATCGCCAATGATGAAGGACGCCGTACAACCCCGTCTGTAGTGGCTTTTCTAAAGAATGGCGAAAGGAAAGTAGGTGACCCGGCCAAACGCCAGGCTATCACCAACCCTCATAATACTATCGCTTCGGTAAAGCGCTTTATGGGCCGCCAGTTTGATGAAGTGACTGAAGAGATCAGCCATTGGAGCTACAAAGTGGCAAAAGGTGACAATAATACCGTTCGGATTGACATAGATGGCAGATTATATACCCCGCAGGAAATAAGCGCCATGGTGCTGCAAAAAATGAAGAAGACAGCCGAAGATTACCTCGGTCATGAAGTGACCGAAGCAGTGATCACCGTGCCGGCCTACTTCAACGATGCCCAGCGCCAGGCTACCAAAGAGGCCGGGGAAATAGCCGGTCTTACCGTTCGCCGGATCGTGAATGAACCTACTGCTGCCGCACTGGCCTATGGCCTTGACAAAGGCAGGCACGACCAGAAGATAGCGGTATTTGACCTGGGTGGTGGTACGTTTGATATCTCCGTGCTGGAACTGGGCGACGGTGTATTTGAAGTAAAAAGCACCAATGGTGATACCCACCTCGGTGGTGATGATTTTGATAAAGTGGTGATGGACTGGCTGGCTGATGAATTTAAAAAAGATGAAGCCATTGACCTGCGCAAAGACCCGATGGCACTGCAACGGTTGAAAGAAGCTTCTGAAAAAGCAAAAGTGGAATTAAGTTCCTCTGCAGAAACAGAAATTAATTTGCCCTATATCACAGCGGTGGATGGTGTGCCCAAGCACTTAGTAAAGAAACTGAGCCGTGCAAAATTTGAATCGCTGGCCGATAATTTATTTGCCCGCTGCCTGAAGCCCTGCGAAGCGGCACTGAAAGATGCCGGGTTATCCACTTCTCAAATTGATGAAGTGATACTGGTGGGTGGTAGTACCCGTATCCCCAAAGTGCAGGAGATAGTAGAAAAATTCTTTGGCAAGAAGCCCAATAAAGGAGTGAACCCTGATGAAGTGGTGGCCGTAGGCGCTGCGATACAGGGTGCCGTACTGACCGGTGAGGTAAAAGACGTATTACTGCTGGACGTTACCCCGCTTTCTCTTGGTATAGAAACCATGGGTGGAGTGATGACACCGCTGATACCCAGCAATACCACGATCCCTACCAAGAAATCAGAAGTGTTTAGTACCGCCAGCGACAACCAGCCCGGTGTGCAGATACATGTGCTGCAGGGAGAAAGGTCGATGTCGAAAGACAACAAGAGCCTCGGCACATTCAACCTGGATAATATACCCCCGGCACCAAGAGGAGTACCGCAGATAGAAGTGATCTTTGATATTGATGCCAATGGTATCCTGCATGTAACGGCCAAGGACAAAGGCACCGGTAAAGAACAAAAGATACACATCGAAGCAGGCTCCGGCTTAAGCAAAGAAGAAGTGGAAAAAATGAAAGCCGAAGCCAAAGCGAATGAAGCCACTGACAAAGCCGAAAAAGAAAAAGTGGAGAAGCTGAACATGGCCGACAGCTTGGTATTCCAGACCGAAAAGCAATTGAAAGAATATGGCGAAAAGATACCGGCAGAAAAGAAAGCCACTATAGAACAAGCGGCCGAAAAACTAAAAGAAGCTCACAAGGCACAGGACCTGCCTGCTATTGACACGGCCATGGCGGCATTAAATGCAGCATGGACGGCAGCGAGTGAGGATATGTATAAGGATGCTGGTGCTGGTGGTCAGCAACCCGGTGCGGAGCAACCGCATACAGCTGATGCAAATGCTGGTAGTACAGATAATGTAACGGATGTGCCGTATGAGGAGGTGAAATAAGTGAATAGTGAATGGTGAAAAGATAATAGTGAAGCCCCTGTAGGAATGCGGGGGCTTTAAATTTATAGTACCAAGATTTTCATATGCTTGATAAGATAGCAATCATTAAAAATGGTGCCCAATATCCAATACCGCATTCAAAGGAGGATGTACAGATAAAACTTGATTATTATCGAAGTCTATTTGGCAAGACACATGATTTATCTGAGCATGAGTTTGAAAAGCTAAAACAGGATATTATCACCTTCTTTAATGTAAAAGCAGTAAGTCCAATTAAAATACCCCCACCAAAATTAGTAAGGGTTTCTAATAATACTCAAATTCTAAAAAGCAAAGGAAGAGATTTAAGCTATCTAACAGAAATTCCTGAATTGCTTGCACCACCATTAAAAAGCTGTTGCTATAATAGATGTAATTTATTGAATCAACAAGTATTATACTGTTCTACAAATCAAGCGGCAGCTTATTGGGAAACGAAGCCTAAAAAAGGTGATGTTATTACTTTGTCTCTATTTGAATTAAAGCCAAATGTGAGTATTAATTGTGGTGTTATTAAAAAAGAAAAGACGAAAGATCCAAAAATTCAACATCGGTTGCAGGAATTATTTTATCAAGTAGAGGAATTTAATATTGATGCTTTCAGCTTTGAAGTTGATAAATCACGGCAACGAAATTACATTTTCAGTGCTATTATTTCATCTGAATTATTATTTCCCACTCAGAGAATGGCTGATAATTTAGAAGCGATTATTTATCCAAGTGTTCAAAAGAAAAAGTATGATGAAAATTTTGCAATTAAAAATGATGTAATCTTCGATTATTATAACCTTGTTGGTGTCGAAACGAGATTTATATTGGATGAGTTTGACGATGTTGATCCAAGTTCTGATGAATTAATTACTGATAATTTAATTGGTGCTTTTTATACAAAAACCTTCGACTTGTCACAAGGCAAGATTCTTTATAATTCTGATGCAGACAAGCTTTTTAAGCTATATCGTGAATTACAAACTAGCGAAGGCAAGCAAGTACGTTTCAATCCATCGCCTAACGTACCTAAAACATTATCTTTTAACTGTTCGGCCAATATTATTCCAACCCCGTTACCTCCACCTTATAAATTTAATCCCAATACGAG
>JBEBIF010000186.1:0-6871 GCA_040080515.1 Chitinophagaceae bacterium
GCTATACAGAGAGTGTGGCCGTGTGGATAGATTATAACCAAAACGGAGCATTTGAAACCTCAGAATATACAAACGTTGGGACAAAGGCCGGTGCCGCAGCATCCGTTAGCGGAAACATCAATGTTCCCGCAACAGCCCTTCCCGGCCCTACCCGTATGAGGGTAAGAATTCGTTTTTCCACACCATTGACCGGCACAGATGCCTGTACAGGATATACGTATGGGGAAACAGAAGACTACACGGTAAATATTACTCCCTGCATACCCGTCACCGTTGTAACACCACCTGCCAATACGAGCACTTCATGCGGAAGTACCGCAAGCTTTTCAGTTACAACAGCCGGTTCATTACCCTCTTACTCCTGGCAGTATCGTGTAAATGCAACGGCTGCCTGGCAGACAGTGCCAAACAACACACCGTATGCAGGTGCAAATACTCCTACATTAACAATTGCAACTAGTCCGGCCGCTTTCGATGGGTATCAGTACCGTGCATTGGTTACCGGGGCTTGCAGTGCAGTTGACTTCAGCACCCCGCCCGCTACATTAACGGTTACACCAGTGATACCTGTGGTAGATCCTGCTTCTGCTTCTATTTGTAAAGGATCTGTACAATCATTGACTCTTTTGAATGTAACAAATGATGCAGCCATAATTGATGAGGGATTTGATGCAGTAGTTCCATTACCGTCAGGGTGGTTTACAAAAAACAACAGCACACCAGTTGGCACTACCGGCTGGTTCCAGGGAAATCCAGGCGCATTCCCCTCACACAGCGGAGTTGCTAATTCATATATAGCTGCTAATTATCAGAACGTTTCACTTTCTGGTACAATAAGTAACTGGCTTCTTACACCTGAGATCTTTATCAGGAACGGAGACAGTCTTATTTTCTATACAAGAAAGGTCGGGCCTGATTTATTTCCGGACAAGTTAGAAGTACGATTGAGCCCGAACGGGGCAAGCACAGATGTGGGAGCTACCGGTATTAGTGTGGGGGATTTTACAAACCTGTTATTATCGGTCAATCCAACTTTGATCACAGGAGTGTATCCCACGGTTTGGACAAGATACAGTATAGTTGTTTCTGGCCTTGCTGCTCCCGTAACCGGGCGCATGGCATTTCGTTATTTCGTTACGGATGCGGGACTATTTGGAAATAATTCAGATTATATAGGTATTGATGATGTGAAGTACATCTCAAAAGGGGGACCGGTAAGCGGGGTATGGACAGGACCGGCAGGCACTATGTTTACAGATGCTACTGCCACAACAGCCTATACCGGCACACCTGCCAACACCATTTGGGTGAAACCCGATGTTACGTCCGACTATGGAGTATCATTCTCAACAATAGTCCCAACAGCATGTAATTCTGAAATAACAATTGTTCCGGTAAGTGTAAGTGAACCGGTAAGCAATGTAGTGAACCCGGAAAACAAAGCTGTTTGTGTTGGCGGCACCACCACATTTACCACCAGCGCTGATGGAGGGCCATTTGTTTATCAATGGCAGGTAAGCACTGACGGCGGAGTTACATATACTAATATTGCAGGAGCTATAGATGCTATCCTTTCGCTTAATGCCGTTACACAAATAATGAATGGGAACCAGTATCGTTGTGTGCTCGATGTTCCGGCTTGCGCCAGTTCTGCCACAACCGCTGCTGCTATACTCACTGTAAATGCTTTACCAGTAATAACACTTGCGGCATCTGACCCAATGCTCACACCGGGACAAACCACAACTATAGTTGCCACCAGCACACCTGCAGCCGCAACAGCTAACAGCTGGACATGGACTTACAACGGTTCTGCTCTTTCAGGAGTAACAACAAATACAGTAAGCGGAATAGATATTGATAAGATTGGCACTTATGCAGCTACCGTTACGGATATCAATGGTTGTTCCAAAACCTCTGCTGATATTGTGATCGGTGCAGAAGTTTCCGACCGCTTGTGGATCTATCCGAACCCCACAACAGGAGTCTTCCAGGTAAGATTGTATCATGACCCTAACGGCTATTATAGTAAAAGAGCTGTGTATATTTATAATAGTAATGGCCAGCTGATGACCAGCAGGGAGTTTGATATCGATTCAAGGACCACACCTTACCTGCGCATGGATTTTGATTTGGGTAAAGCTGCTCCGGGAACCTATGTGGTAAAAGTTGTGCATAAGTATAGCGGAAAGGTGGTATCCGGGCTGATCGTTGTCCACTAAGAGAGGCCTCTCATATAATTACAGATCCTTATATCCCCCGGTCAAATGGGGGATATTTTTTTTCAGTAATTATACAAATTGTTAAAAAAAAAATTACCTTTCAGCCTGATTTTCGGACGGGATCCTTCCAAGGGATTTTTCTACTAACTAAATACATATCTATGCAATCAAAATTTACGCTTAAAAAAATCAGGTATTTTTTCAGGCTAACGCCACTGCTTATGATGTTCTGCCTTTTCGGAGGCATCGCAAAAGCTCAGATCATAACGCTGAGCACTCAGGCAGACCCCACTTACAATGGTCTTAATACTTTCGGCGCTGTGAACTCAGCCGCAACCTTTGTTATTCAAAATACAAACGGTTTCCCGGTTTTGCTTACAGGTGTTGATTGTTATTTCGATCCTGCTGCCATTGGCGGAGGAAGTGGTACCGTACCAACATTATGGTACTCTACTACATCTTTATCCGGTGCACCTACAATTTCTGGCCCCACCTGGACATCCCTCGCAACAGGGGCACCAGTTACACTTGGTGCAGCAGGTTATTACAATGTGCTTACCGGGTTGTCATTTAGCATCCCCGGAGGTACATCCATCCGCTTCGCTTTGCAGTCAAGCCTTGGTATTAGCTATAGTGGTGGTGGTACCGGTGTTCCGGCTATCAATACCTTTAGTTCAAACGGTGTAAACTTCCAGTTAGGTAATGTGCTGATCGGCGGACTCAATGTTGGTTATGCAGGTGCATTTCCCGCCCCAACTTTTAATCCAAGGTATTTTACAGGAAGAGTTACATTGAACGTATCAAGTGCACCTTGTTCCGGCACACCGGCACCAGGTAATACGATCAGTTCAGCAAACCCTGTTTGTCCAACAATTGGATTTAATCTGACATTACAAAATCCTACTGCTGGTTCTGGTGTTACTTACCAATGGCAGACGGCTTCTTCTGGTGCAGGCCCATGGACAAACGTTGGACCTAATTCACCAACGTACAGCACTTCTCAAACAGTAGCTACCTTCTACAGGTGCCAGGTAACCTGCGGAGCCAATACCGGTACTTCAACTCCTGTATCTGTAGGTCTGAGTGCACCATCATCGTGCTATTGTATTCCACCAGCATCTGATTGTACAGATAATGATGTGATAACAAGGGTACGTCTGAGCACTTTGGATAATTCATCTACTTGCGGTACCGGCCCACCTTTGGGTTACAGCAACTTTACAGCATTACCAGCACCAACCGTATATTCCAATGCGCCGAACCCGATCACCCTGGACCTTCCGGCGAACTGGACAGAACAACTGGCAGTGTGGATCGATTATAACCAGAATGGTGCATTTGAAGTAGCCGAGTTCAGCAATATCGGCACCAAGCCAGCAGGTAGTACCGTGATCACCGGTAATATTAATATACCTGCAAGCGCATTGAACGGAACGACCCGTATGCGTATCAGGGCGAGCTTTGCCACAGCTCTTACAGGTGGCCAGGCTTGTATCGCCATGCCAACAGGCTTTGGTGAGACCGAAGATTATAATGTAACGATCACTCCATGTGTTCCTATCTCCATAGTAACGCCACCGGCCAACAGGAGCATAGCTTGTGGTAATGGTACGACGTTCACTGTAACAACAGTGGGATCCCTACCTTCATATTCCTGGCAGTACCGTGTGAATGCAGCATCACCCTGGTTAACAGTGACCAATGGTGGTATCTATTCAGGAGCAACTACAGCCACCCTGACGCTGGCGAATGTATCAGCAGCGTTCAATGGTTACCAGTACCGTGCTCTTGTAGTAGGCGGTTGCAGTGCAGTTGACTTCAGCACACCACCAGCTACATTGACAGTTACGCCGATCATACCGGTAGTGAACCCATCAGCTCCAACGATCTGTGTGGGAACCGTACAGCAATTAACATTGACCAATACCGTATCAGCACCGACAACGGTGGTGTTCAATGCTACGGGATTACCGATAGCGATCCCTGATGCAAACGCAGCCGGTATCAACAACACGATAGCTGTAACAGGTATTCCTGCCAATGCGATCGTATCAGAAATGAAAGTAAGATTCAGTGTACCGGCCCATACCTGGGTAGGTGACCTTTGCGCAGTATTAAGAGCAGGTCCGACCAACCAGATCCTGAACCTGGATTACTTTATCTCAGGTACCGGTGTATCCGGAACAGGTATGGTAAATACAGCGATCACTTCACTGGGAGGTCCGTTGCTGAGTTCCAGCACGGCGCCTTATACAGGCACCTTCCGTGCCGATGCGGTAACAACGCCTGCCGTAGGTAACCCGCCAAGCGGCCCGACCGGGTTTACACCAACAACAGCATTATGGACACCGCTGTTCAGCCCGACAGACCTTAACGGCAACTACACCTTTGCGATCTATGATGGATTTGGCGGAGATGTAGGCAGCCTGACAGCCTGGTCACTGGAGATCACTTATGTGGCACCAGTATTTGCCCAGGGTGTATGGACCGGTCCTGCAGGAACCATGTGGACCAATGCAGCTGCAAACATTCCATATACAGGAACACCAGCAACAACGATCTATGTGAACCCGACAGTAAGTTCGAACTACCAGGTAAGCTTTACCACAACAACACCATGTACATCAGCAACAACGACAGTACCGGTGACAGTGGTGAATCCTGTGGTTCTGGGAACCAATCCTGTGAACAGGACGGTGTGTGTGGGTGGCAGTACCTCGTTTAGTGTGGCAGCCACCGGCGGCCCGATAGCCTACCAATGGCAGGTGAGCACTGATGGTGGTCTTACTTATAGTAATATATCAGGAGCTACCGCTTCAACACTGAGCCTGAGTGGCATCACGCAGTTGATGAGTGGCAACCGCTACCGTGCTTTGCTGAGTGCAGCACCATGTGTGGGCACAACGACATCAACAGCAGCAACGCTGACAGTGAATGCTTTGCCGATAGTGACCCTGAGCTCACCGGACCTGTTGTTAACTCCGGGCCAGACCACTTCAATCACTGCAAGCAGCAGCCCTGCAGCAGCAGCAGGTGGCTGGGTATGGAATTACAACGGATCGAACATAGTGGGTAATACCACTAATACGGTAAGCGGCATCGATATCGATGAAGTGGGCACCTACCATGCTACTGTAACAGATATCAATGGTTGTTCCAATACTTCAGCAGATATCGTGATCGGATCTGAAGCTTCTGACAGGTTGTGGATCTATCCAAACCCGACAGCAGGCGCCTTCCAGGTACGGTTGTACTATGATCCGAGCTCAATATCAGAGAAGAGAGCGGTGTACCTGTACAATCCTTCCGGCCAGCTGATAGCGAGCCGTGAATTTGACCTGGTGAGTATAACAGCACCGTACCTGCGTATGGATTTTGACCTGGGCCGTGCGTCCAGAGGTACCTACGTAGTGAAAGTGGTGGATAAGAATTCAGGCAGGATCGTATCCGGTTTAGTAGTGGTACAATAAGAAAAGGATATAGTTACCCATCTAATACTTCCAGGCCCCCCGCAACAGAGCGGGGGGCCTTTTTTATGCCCGTTTATTTTTTTTTAACAGTTATTCAAAAAAAAATTATCTTTCGCCCTGATTTTCGGACGATTCCTCTCAAAGTGTCTATCTATTAATTAAAAACTGCTTCTATGCAACCAAAATTTACGCTTAAAAAAGCTCTGGTGGCCTTTTGCCTGTGCATTTCCGGTTTGGTGAATGCCCAGGTATTGTCAACCGCCTCAGGGACAGGCTACCTCGGGAATTTTTCTATAAATAACCCGGCGCCACTCTCTATCTCTTTTGTTATTGAAAATACTACCGGATCAGCAGTGGCATTGACTGATCTCAGCTGCCAGTTAGGACCCTTTGGCGCTGTGGCCTTTCCGGGCGACCCAGTAGTAACTAAATTATTTTATAGTTCCACTTCTATTTCGGGCAACTACGATCTGTCTGCACCAGGCGTCTGGGCACAGATAGGTACCGGCGCAGCTACTGTACCAGCTGCAGTTGCTGTTACTCCGGTTATAACAGGTATCAATTTTGTTATTCCTCCTGCCACTCAATACCGGTTTGTAATTGAGGCTTCTAAAGGATTGCGTTTTTCATTTACACTCCCAATAACGCCTAATACTTTTTCAGCAGGCGGACTTAATTTAAAAGTCGGTAATGCCCAGGTAGCCGCCCAGGATATCGGATGGGCTGGTGTATCACCAGTTCCGGCTGCAGGTAACCACCCCGCTTTCTTTGGCGGAGTTGCAACCCTGGTTAGCACAGTACCATGTTCCGGCACACCGGCACCAGGTAATACTGTATCATCGGTACCAACGGTTTGCCCGGCAACCAACTTTACGCTTTCATTACAGAATCCTACTGCAGGTTCTGGTGTTACTTACCAGTGGCAGTCTGCATCAAGTGCTGCAGGCCCCTGGACCAATATTGGAGGCGCAACCAATTCAACTCTTACTACACAACAGGGTGTTGCTACTTGCTATCGTTGTAACGTGACTTGCGGAGCCAATACCGGTACTTCAACACCTGTATGCGTGGCATTAACACCACCATCATCGTGCTATTGTATTCCACCAGCATCTGATTGTACAGATAATGATGTGATAACAAGGGTACGTCTGAGCACTTTGGATAATTCATCTACTT
>JBEBIF010000187.1:0-6868 GCA_040080515.1 Chitinophagaceae bacterium
GCGAGGAGAAATGGAAGCTGAAAATAAGTGGCTACAAAAAAGAAATAGTGGCCGCTGAGATGCTGGCCAGCATGTATGATGCATCACTGGACCAGTTTGTACCACATGGCTGGAGTCAGCCGTATATCTGGCCCTATTATTACGACAGGAGCAACTGGAACAGCAGCCAGAATTTCTCCCGTATAGAATCCATGCAGCGGTATATTACTGAACAGGAAAGCAAGTATGTGGACAAGAGATATGATTACCTCTTTGATGAAGACGGAGGATATTACGACGGCGATTACAGGTCAAGAGGCAATCCTAGATTGATGCGATTGGCCAAACCAACGACCGAAGCAGATATGATGGCGGGGGCACCCCCAGAGGCTATGGAACAATTTGGGTCAACAGATAAAGTTCTCACAAACGGTTTTTCGGAAAAAGGAGCTGGAAGAAAAGAGGGTGAGAAGAAAAAAGATGGTGATGGTCTCATAGATGTACCTGACCAACAAGAAACGGGTCAGCCATCCGGTGATGTAAAGATCCGCAAGAACTTCAACGAAACCGCTTTCTTCTTTCCTGACCTGAGAACAGACAGCACCGGCGCTATTGAATTTTCTTTTACCATGCCTGAAGCACTGACCAAATGGAAATTCATGGCCCTGGCACACACCAAAGAAGCAGCATTTGGCAGCAGCACCAAAGAGATCGTTACACAAAAAGAACTGATGGTGCAGCCTAACCCTCCCCGTTTCCTAAGGGAAGGTGATAAAATGGAATTTAGTTCCAAGATCGTTAACCTGACAGATAAAGAACTGACCGGCACTGCAGAATTTCAGCTTTTTGATGCGGAAACAAATGAACGGATCGATGGCCGGTTCAAAAATGTAGTGCCCAATCAATACTTTACTGTAGCAGCCGGGCAAAGCGAAGCAGTAATGTTCCCCATCGAAGTGCCTTATCAATTCAACAAAGCATTGGTATGGAGAATCGTTGCCAAAGCAGGCAACTACAGTGATGGTGAAGAAAATGCCCTGCCCGTATTGACCAACCGGATGCTGGTAACAGAAACCATGCCTTTACCGATGCGTGGCACCGGAACAAAGAACTTTACCTTTACTAAACTTGTAAACTCTGGAACTTCTGAAACTCTTCAACATCATGCTTTAACACTTGAGTACACAAGCAACCCCGCCTGGTATGCCGTGCAGGCCCTGCCCTACCTGATGGAATATCCTTACGAATGTGCAGAACAAACCTGGAACCGGTATTATGCTAATTCACTGGCTACTTTTATTTCCAATTCATCTCCCCGCATCAAACAGGTATTTGAGAAATGGAAAATAAAAGACACAGCTGCCCTGATGAGCAACCTGCAAAAGAACCAGGAACTGAAAGCCGTATTGCTGGAAGAAACACCCTGGGTATTGCAGGCAAAGAATGAAGCAGAACAAAAAAGAAATATCGCCCTGTTGTTTGATATGATCAAAATGAGTGAGCAACTGAACAATGCCTACGCCAAACTCAAACAAATGCAAAGCAGTAATGGTGGCTTTGTTTGGTTTAGCGGTGGTCCGGATGATCGTTACATCACACAATACATTACCACAGGTATTGGTCACCTGAAAAAGCTGAAAGGCATTGCTGATGGCCAGGACAGTAAGCTGAAAGCCATCCTAACTACCGCCATTCCATATCTCGACAGAAAGATCAAAGAAGATTATGATTACCTGATCAAGTATAAAGTAAACCTGAAACAACAGAATATTGGCTACACCCAGGTACAGTACTTATACATGAGAAGCTTCTTTCCCGAGTATAAAGTGGATGCTGCTTCGCAAACCGCCTATAACTATTATTACAAACAGGCGCAACAGTATTGGGTAGGCCAAAGCAAATACATGCAGGGAATGACGGCACTGGCCCTCAACAGAACAGGAGATGTAAAAACTCCGGTTGCCATTTTAAAATCGCTGAAAGAAACGTCCATCACCAATGAAGAGTTGGGTATGTACTGGAAAGATCAGCGCTATGGCTGGTTCTGGTATGAAATGCCCATTGAAACACATTCTTTATTAATTGAGACCTTCCAGGAAGTGGGCAAGGATACAAAGACCGTGGATGATCTGAGAACCTGGTTATTGAAGAACAAACAAACCAATAACTGGAAAACAACAAAAGCTACAGCAGAAGCCTGCTACGCATTATTGTTACAAGGCACTGAATGGTTGAGCAATGAACCGGTAGTAGAAATAAAACTGGGCAATGTAACGGTAAGTTCCACTGATAATAAACAAGAAGCCGGTACCGGTTACTTCAAAAAGACAATTGAAGGAACAAAAGTTACTCCGCAGATGGGCAATATCTCTGTAACCGTTTCTTCTCCCAATACAAATGTGGCTGCTTCATGGGGCGGCGTGTACTGGCAATATTTTGAAGACCTGGATAAGATAACCACCGCTTCTACCCCGCTCAAGTTATCGAAGAAATTATTTGTAGAAAAGAATACGGACCGGGGGCCTGTCATCACCCCAATCAATGATGGTGATGCCATCAAGATCGGCGACAAGGTAAAAGTAAGGGTCGAACTGCGGGTGGACAGGGATATGGAATACGTTCACATGAAAGACATGAGAGCATCAGCTCTTGAACCGGTGAATGTGCTCAGCAGCTACAAATGGCAGGGCGGTCTGGGTTATTACGAAAGCACCAAGGATGCCAGCACTAATTTCTTTTTCAGTTATTTGAGAAAAGGCACTTATGTTTTTGAATACACTTTGTTTGCCACTCATGCCGGTAATTTTAGTAATGGCATTACTACGATACAGTGTATGTATGCACCGGAGTTTTCAAGCCATAGTGAAGGAGTGAGGATTAACGTGGAATAATCTAATGAGCATAAGGCCACGAAGCCACAAAGAAAATGCAAAATGAAACTTTGCGTCTTTGTGCCTTTGTGGCCATAAATAAACCTGCTTGCTCATGCTAAAGCTTTCAGTTTCATTTCTTGCGCTTATAGCTCCTTCCTTACTTTTGCAACATGCAAGTGGATCATCTTATCATAGGGCAAGGAATAAGCGGCACCTGGCTCAGCTATTATCTCCGGCAAGAGAACCAATCATTCCTTGTAATAGATAACAATTTCCCCCACTCCCCTTCCCGCATCGCCGCAGGCATTATCAACCCTGTTACTGGTCGCCGTCATGTTACCGTTTGGATGGCTGAAGAAATTCTTCCTTTTGCAACAACTGCTTACACACAATTAGGAAAAGAGCTGAGCATCCCTGCTATTTCGCAAAAGAACCTTATTGATTTTTTTCCCAGCCCTCAAATGCGGCTCAGCTTTCTGCAAAGAATAGAAGAAGATGCTACCTATTTACAGACCGTGAATAACGAAAATGACTTCCGGGACCTTTTTACTTACGATTTCGGTTGCGGCATCATCCAACCGGTATTTACTGCACACCTCGAAACACTATTGCCGGCCTGGAAACAACAACTGAAAGCCAATGACCAGTTGCTGGAAGAAGAATTTGATATCACACAATTATCTGTAACTGCAAACAAGATTCAATACAAAGACATTACTGCAGGCAGTGTTCTATTCTGTGATGGCGCCGGTTGTCATAACAATCCTTATTTCAAACTGCTCCCCTTCGCTCCCAACAAAGGCGAAGTGCTGATAGCAGAAATTCCGGACTTACCTGCTGATGCCATTTATAAAAAAGGAATGATGCTGGCACCATTGGCCACACCGGGCCTGTGGTGGATCGGTTCTAATTATGCCTGGGAATTTGATAACCCCGACCCTACCAGCGAATTCAGAGAAAAAACAGAGCAGTTGTTACAAAGCTGGTTAAAAGTTCCTTTCAAAATATTGTCACACCTTTCCGGTATCCGCCCTGCCACACTGGAGCGGCGCCCTTTTGCAGGTTTTCATCCCCTGCATTCCAATATTGGTATTTTGAATGGTATGGGTACCAAAGGCTGTTCACTGGCACCTTACTTTGCCAAACAACTGCTGGAAAACATACTGTATCAAAAACCCATTCACCCGGAAGCGGATATAAAACGATTCAGCAAGGTTCTCTCCCGCAATAGCTGACCGGGGCTTTCTATGGGGCATTTCTTATCTTTCTATACAAATAACAGAAGCGATGACACAACAAACCGAAGTTGATTATGCTATCCCGGCCCATTATCGCCGCATGGAAAATATGCATATTGTTTTCTGGCTGATAAAAGATATCAGCTGGTGTATGATCTGGCGGGAGTTAGGGTTGGCCATGTTCCTCCCCACCTTAGTGATCGCTATCATTATCGCCTGGCGTACCAGAGAGGTAAAATCAGAGCTGGCCCATAACCTCGCTATTGCATTTTGGATATGTGCTAACGGCTACTGGATGATCAGCGAGTTTTATCATTTTGACAGTATAATGATCTGGAACGAATTTACGGGCAAACACCTGGCACTGCTACCCTTTATTACCGGTGTGTTGATACTGCTGTACCATTATACTGTACAACGTCCAAAAGAGATCAGGCTGAATAAATCAACGACTAAGTAATAATTATTTGCCGTTGCTTTCTTGCCAGCAATATTTGCCGGCGGATGAAATAGATGATGGCGATAGTGATCATAGTGGATTTTAAAGTGGTTCGTTCAAAGGGGTTCGTTCTCTAAATATAATAAAGCGTTTTCAACCTTCCAGTCCTGCCAGTTGCCTGTTTATGATCTTCGAGGGATTTAGCGGGTCCTGGTTTAGTAGATCTACGATAGAAAGATACAGATCAGGCATTGTACGGCTGAATTCATCCGGGTTTTCAAAAAAAGTTTCCACACATACGGCCCAAAATTCATCAAAGTTAGTAGCACCATAATCATCGAGTAAGTGACTGCTCCGCTCCCGCATGGCCCTGAAAACAGGCCGTCCTTCAGCAGCAAAATCTTCCAGCCTGCTTCGGAATGCCAGGTCGTGCCGGTCTGTTTGCCCCAAAAAAACATCAAACGAAACAGCATGCGCCATTTCATGCAGCCCCACATTTATCGAGTCAGTATAATCAGCATAGCCATCCAAAAAATGATTCCATGAAATATAAATACCATTACGGCTTACATGGCCATAATAGGTTTCCTTATCCATGGTAAGCACATACTCCTTTCGTATCACATGTATCACCGGAAAATAATCCATCAGGAAATTTTTCAGGCCCAGTGTCATTTGCACTGCAGCACCACTGATGAGTACTGTTATATGCTCTTCCTCCTGCATTTCGTGAAACCTGAATTCCTTTTCATTCATGAACCGGATCGTACGACGCAAAAAGAGGTCCTGCAATTCAGGGGTAAGTGTACAGTAAAAAGGATTGTGTTTTTTAAACCAGCCGTCATATTTCTCTTTATTGATGGTGAGCTGTTGTTCTGCTTCCAGTTCCTCCTCTTTTGTATACTTTCTATTACTCCGGGATGGCAGGTAAACAAACCAGAAGTAAAACAAGCCAAGGATACCCAGCACGATCAGGAACATTTGTCCTTCGCTGAAAAGAAATTGCGGACGGTTATTACCAGCCTGTGCTGCAGTATGATTCCTTACAGACTCATTCAAACTGTTGATATATTGACTCATGTCTGCCGAATCAATTCCGGGCACAATGGAATCAACAGGTGGTGGCGGACCCGTTTTTCCGGGGATATAAGTGGTGTCTGGCGGCGGCATCAGTACAAGTGTGTTACGAATATAAGCGGCTTCTCTAAAAGACAGCTTAAAAGTCTGAAAAATCACTGCTGTAAACACCTGATTCCAATTGGCTAAACGCCCCTCCCTTGTTATCTTTGCCGCCTGTTGATGAGGATTGTTTTTTAGCCAGCACCATTGCTACTATCATCGTCCCTTGCGTCGCACTCTTCAGCAGCAGTAATTCTATTCAGCAATATTGAAGTTTACAATATGTACAGAACTCACACTTGTGGCGAATTAAGATTGACCAGCAAAGGAACCGAAGTCACCCTTGCCGGCTGGGTGCAAACCGTCCGGAAATTAGGAACCGCTATCACCTTTGTGGACCTGCGTGACCGCTACGGCATCACCCAACTGCTTTTGGCTGAAGAGCTGACCAAACAACTTGATGAAAATCCGCTGGGACGTGAATTTGTGTTGCAGGCTACCGGTACCGTCAGTGAGAGAAGCAATAAAAATCCCAATATACCAACGGGTGAGATTGAGCTATCCGTGCAATCCTTCAAGATCCTGAATAAGTCCATGGTACCTCCATTTACCATCCAGGATGATACCGATGGCGGAGATGACCTGCGGATGAAATACCGTTTTCTCGATCTGCGCCGCAATGCAGTAAAGAAAAACCTGGAACTCCGTTATGCTGTGAACCGTGCTGCCCGAAATTATTTGCACCAGAATAATTTCATGGATATAGAAACCCCATTCCTTATCAAATCAACTCCCGAAGGTGCCAGGGATTTTGTCGTTCCTTCCAGAATGAACCCCGGACAGTTTTATGCGTTGCCCCAATCGCCACAAACATTCAAGCAATTGCTGATGGTAAGCGGCTACGACCGTTATTACCAGGTGGTAAAATGTTTCCGGGATGAAGACTTGCGGGCCGACCGTCAGCCAGAATTTACCCAGATAGACTGCGAGATGGCTTTTGTAGAACAGGAAGACATCCTGAACATGTTTGAAGGCATGATCAAATCTATCTTTAAAGAAGTAAAGGGTATAGACTACACCGAAACGGTACAGCGCATGACCTGGGAAGATGCCATGTGGAATTATGGTAATGATAAACCTGACATCCGCTTTGATATGAAGATCGCCAACCTGATCTTCCCGCAACATACTTTCCCGGATAAACAAAGCCCACTTGGCGC
>JBEBIF010000679.1:0-1420 GCA_040080515.1 Chitinophagaceae bacterium
TGGTGATGGTACAGAAGATGTGGTATTCCTACTCACCCAGAACACTGGCGGATCGGGAACATTTTATTACGTAGTAGGTGCAGTTAGTACTGAGTCTGGTTATGTGGGGTCTCTTGCAGTATTGCTTGGAGATCGTATCGCTCCTCAGACCACAGAGTTTGGTGAGAATAATATTGTCGTAGTGAATTATGCAGATCGTGCATTGGGAGAAGACTTCTCTATACAGCCATCAGTGGGAAAGAGTATCTGGTTGAAGCTCGATACAGAGACACTCCAGTTTGGTGAAGTTGCAAACAACTTTGAAGGTGAAGCGGATCCTATGAAGATGAGTCTTACTATGAAAACATGGAAATGGATATCAGCTCTCTACAATGATGAGCGTGAAGTAAAACCTATCAAAGGTGATGCATTTACACTGACTTTCACTGAAGATGGAAAATTCACCGCAACGACTGACTGTAATCAGATGGGAGGCTCATACACTGTAGATGGAGAGAAGATTGCGTTTGGCGCAATGTATTCTACCAAAATGTACTGTGAAGGTTCGCAGGAAACCATTTTCTCTGAATTCCTGACCAACACGTCTGGTTTCCACTTCACCTCCAAAGGAGAAATGATCCTTGATCTCAAATTCGATTCCGGTTCTGTGGTGTTTAGATAGGATTGGTGTCAGAAAGCTATTTGCAGATAGAGGCGGTTGTGAGCTGACTTTGGTAGTATTAGTATAGAAATAGTTTTGAGGAGTGTGTAAATTATGGATGAAAAACCAAAACTTGATGTCTTCCTGACGTACATGGCTATGATCGAGGGAAGTGTTGGATCGAATACATATCGTAAGATGTATTACGTTGTTGATGGTGTGTCTATGGACGTACTGTTTGACGGTGATCTTGCATGTGCGGTTTTTGCTACATTTATATTGTTCCCATTTGGTCTTATTAAAGAGTGGCACACAACGGTGAATGAGACCGTTCGCGATATCGAGGAATCAGGATGGTATAAGATTCCTGAACCGAGAAAGGGCGCACTCATTCTGTGGGGCTTCAAAAAAAAGGATGACGGCACACAGGGTAAGCATCGCCATGTTGGATTTTATATTGACTCTGAGAGAGCTGTCAGTAACGATTCCGACACGCGGGTGCCTGTGTTCCATCATCCGACGTACGGTACATTTCCAGATGGCGAAACGCGTCGTGATATTCAGGCCTATTACTGGCACGACATGCTCAACTGAAAAAGAGCCAGCTCAATGAGCTGGCTCTTTATATTTTCCTATTTGAGTGAAGTCTGAAGATATCCGAGCATGGTGTCGGCGTCACTTACCTCAAACGGGTCATCTTCGCAGTTGTCAGCAAAATTTGGCTCAACGAATAATTGTTTAATTTCTCCACGGTCAACATACATACTGTAGCGCCATGAA
>JBEBIF010000188.1:0-6847 GCA_040080515.1 Chitinophagaceae bacterium
GTAGTGAGTTTGGTTCCCCGCTGAAACGGGATAACAGATGCAAATATTGCAGAAATTTTTAAGACGCCCAACCGCCCTGCGTAATTATCATAAGGGATTAACAAAAATTAGTATTCCGGGTGCGTTATTCTGCGATCGGTGGGAAATAATAAAGGTGAAGGCCGTTTCTCCTTCACCTTTTTACGACGGGACATATCACCCGCCACTATTTAAGCAGTTTTCACTGCTATATATTGAGATATACCTGTAAGTTAAACCTATCTGTCACCTATCCAATGGATTTTTATCAAAAATTATGCACATTGCCATTGAAAAAAAGACATACATCACTCCATTCATGATACCCGGGGAACCTGGGACTCAAATATGCATCTTGTCTTTCTTTGCAATGAGCTGATCTACTGTTTCCTGGTACATTTCATCCGGCACACAGCAATCTACCGGGCAAACCGCGGCGCATTGAGGCTCTTCATGAAAGCCCTGGCATTCGGTGCATTTGTTCGGAGTAATGTAGTAGATGTCAACAGCAACAGGTGCATTTTTCTGATCGGCATCCACTACTGTTCCATCCAGCAGGGTAAAAGAACCTTTTACCGATGTGCCGTCAGAAACTGCCCATTCCACTCCACCTTCATAAATAGCATTGTTGGGACATTCGGGCTCGCAAGCTCCGCAATTGATACATTCTTCTGTAATCTTAATAGCCATAACTAAATTTAATTAATGGGTTCAGTGTTACTTTTGTGTCACAAAATTAATGGTCAGGGATGAATTTACCATATCGGATTGATTTATTAAACAGGCTCGGTGAATATATTTTATCAGATGCTGAGGACTGGCAGGAAGCAAAGGACAGAGCCAGCCGGGAAAACGGATGGTTCATTCCGGAATTTATTGAACTGGCGGTGTCAACTATTGCCCGTAGTTTTTTGCAAAAACAGGTGTTGGAAAGCTGGACCCGCCAGTACCAGCTTCCCGGCAATAACCCTCAACCAAGGTCAGTCGGGATCGTAATGGCAGGTAATATTCCGCTGGTGGGGTTTCACGACTGGCTCTGCGTTTTTATTACCGGTCACCGGGCGGTAATAAAGCCCTCTTCTAAAGACCAGGTGCTTATCAAACATTTGGTTGAAACAATGGCAGCCTGGGAGCCGGAAATGCTCCAATGCAACAGCTTTGCCGAAATGCTGAAAGGATGTGAGGCCTATATTGCTACAGGCAGCAATAACTCATCCCGTTATTTTGAATATTATTTCGGAAAATACCCCCATATCATCCGGAAGAACCGGACCTCGGTTGCCGTTCTAAATGGTGATGAAACAGCTACGGAACTGGAACAGCTGGCAGATGATATTTGCCTCTATTTTGGATTGGGCTGCCGCAATGTCAGCAAGATCTTTGTTCCCAATGGCTATGATTTTATCCCGGTGATAGAAGCCCTAAAAAAATACAATTACCTGGGTGATCATCATAAATATAAAAACAACTATGATTACAACCTGGCCATCCAGTTGCTGAATAAAAAGTATTATATGTCATCCGGAACCCAGCTATTGGTGGAAGAATCTGCCATTTTTTCACCCATCAGCCAGTTGAACTATTCGTTTTATGACAATTCTACCAGGCTGGCAGAAGAGTTGAGAAACAATGAAGAGCTTCAATGCATTGTTGGAAAGGGTTTTCTTCCTTTTGGGCAGGCACAGACCCCCTCCATCAGCGACTATGCAGATGGGGTGGATACGATGCAGTTCTTAAGATCCTTATGAGCAGTGCATTTTACCCTGTACAAGCCCTTTATTTTCTCTTTCTCTCCAATTCCTCCGGGCGATTCCAGTATTTTCACTACCGTCCAAAACTCCCCCTTTAAAATGCCCGTATTTCTTAATAAATTTACACCTGCCGGGAAGTACGAAGCTCTTAGTAAAGATTTGTTAAACTAAACTGGTGGTAAGAACCGGTGAACTGACAGTTTGTTACTTTGTAGGCTAGGGCATAAAATTTGAGAATCCATTTGCCCGGAACAAAAAATAAGTAACCCATAAATAAGATCATGATGAAACTCAAACAGCTTTTACTCGTTGTTGCCGTAAGCGCAATATCCGCCATTGGAAGTGTCTGGATTTACAGCAAAACCACCAGTAAGCAGTCTTCCAATTTCATTCAAACAGCGGATGGCAAAGTACCAGCAAACTATGCTGGCTTTTTTGACAATCCCACCGGTGCCGGAGATCCGATCGATTTTACAAAAGCCGCCAATGCCGCGGTGCCGGCAGTAGTCCACATCAAAACAAAGATCCCCGCCAAGAAAGTAAGTAACCAGCTTCCCCGCAACCGCAATGGCGGAATGGATGACCTGATCGAACAGTTCTTTGGCGATGGCTTCTTTGGCCCCCAGGTCCGTCCCGAGCAAAGAGCTTCCGGAAGTGGTGTAATAATCAGTGAGGATGGTTATATCATTACCAACAGCCATGTGGTTTCCGACGGTGGCGATGGCATAGCAGATGAAATTACTGTGACCATGCATAATAAAAAAGTGTACAAGGCCAAAGTAATTGGTAAAGATCCGAGCAGTGATATTGCCGTGCTGAAGATCGAAGGCAATGGTTTTCCCTTTTTGCTGTATGGCAATTCTGACAATGTAAAACTGGGTCAATGGGTATTAGCGATCGGTTACCCGCTTACACTGGAAACCACCGTTACAGCAGGTATCGTTAGCGCCAAAGGAAGAAATATCGGTATCAACGGACGGCAGAGCCAGACACCAATAGAATCCTTTATACAAACTGATGCAGCAGTGAACCAGGGCAACAGCGGCGGCGCTTTGATCAGCACCGATGGTCAGCTGGTGGGTATCAACTCCGCCATTTATGCCCCCACTGGCACTTATGCCGGTTACTCATTTGCCATACCGGTAAACCTGGTGAAGAAAATAGTGAACGACCTGATTAAATATGGCGATGTAAAAAGACCTTATCTCGGTATCCAGGTAGCAGAAGATAAATTTGATGCAGGTGATGGCGCACATATCGGTTCTGTGGCCAAAGATGGTGCTGCATCCGGCATCGGTCTTAAACCCGGAGATATCATTACCAAAATAAATGATGCACCTATAAATTCCTGGACAGAACTTCAGGCTACTATTTCCTCTTACAATACCGGGGAAAAAATTAATATCACCTACAAACGGGATGGTAAGGAAAATACTACGTCTGCCACCCTTTCCAGCAAAACAGGTACTTACGAGCAACTTGCAGCTACTGGCTCCAATCAAAAATTGGGGGCCGACCTGGAAACACTCGATAAGAAAACCGCTTTGCAATATGAGATTGAAGGTGGTGTGCTGGTTAAGAAAATAAAGACCGGGGGAGCGTTCAGTAAAACAAGAATGCAGGATGGATTTATCATCACCAGTGTAAATGGGATTGAGATCACTAGCATTGAAGAACTGAACAAAGCTATTACCAGCCTTAAAGGCGAAAGCCTTCAACTGGAAGGTATGTATCCCGGCTATGACGGTATCTACAGGTATCCGTTGAACCTGGAAGAATAAAAGAACTTAGATCAATATGATTTTAAAAAGAGGTGTGCTATCTGAGTATGGCACACCTCTTTTTTATCTAAACAGCTGTTATTTCTCGTACACCAAAAATTCCCAGTCCTGCATTTCAAGATTTTTCTCTTTGGTGAAGTCCTTAGCTGCGCCGGAAAACACATTCTTGAAATGGCCTGTTACCTTTTCGTCAATGATGTCAAAATGCAAGTCCTTTTGAGGTGACATATTCAAAATCACCAGCACTTCATTGCTGCCTTGCTTGCGCAGGTAAGCGATCACATTCTTAGCTTCAGATGTTTTTACCCGGAATGTTTGAACAGAGGGGTCTCCTGCCCGTAAAGCCGGGTTGCTGCTTTTTAATTGCAGTAATGTTTTATAAAAAGCCGTTAGTTCACCGGCATTTCCTCCTGCTTGTATCGTATCCTTATCAAAAAAATCCACCCTCTTTGTATTGCCCAGCTCCTGCCCGGAATAAAGCAATGGCACACCATTCCAGGTAATACTGAATACGGCCAGTGCTTTAGCCATATCGCCATACTTTTCATATTCCGTACCATTCCAGCTGTTCTCGTCGTGATTGGTGGTGAACCAGGCCCGCATCGTACTATCGCCAAGATCATCATACTTCTTCAGCACTTGATATAAAGAATCCAGCGGCTGTTGCTTTTTGTAAAAATCTTCAGAGCGGTGCATCCAGGTCCAGCTATAGCTGGCATCAAATGCCTCACCATATTCCGGCTTTTCCAGCTCATCAAATTCTCCCAGCCAGAACAAGGGTTTAACTGCATCCAGTTGTGGCCTTGCTTCCTTCCAGAAATCAAGCTCCACCCAAAATGCCAGGTCGCAACGAAAACCATCAATATCACATTCGGTCACCCAAAATTTCATGGCATCGATCATGGCTTTGCATAAGGCCGGATTTTTAAAATTCAGTTCAATGATATCATCCATACCGCTGGCTATTTTAAAATCATTGGTGGCTGTATCTTTCTGGTAATAATCCGGATGTTCCGTTGTCCATTTATGGTCCCAGCCGGTATGGTTCGCTACCCAGTCAATGATCACTTTAAATCCCATTTGATGGGCCTGTTTCACCAGGTTTTTAAAATCCTCCATCGTACCAAACTCCGGGTTGATGGCCGTATAGTCCGAGCAGGCATAATAACTTCCCAACGAACCTTTCTTATTCTTCTGGGCGATAGGGGTAACAGGCATGAACCATAGTGTTTTCACTCCTAGCTCCTTTAACCTTGGCAATTCCTTTGCAAAGGCATTGAATGTGCCCGCTGCTGTGTACTGGCGCACATTTACTTCATAAATAGTGGTGGTATGCGACCATTCCACCGGCTTAAATCTGTTTATCATGCTTTTTGTTTGTTTATTGGTCTCCGTTTCGTTCTTTTTTTTCATCAGCTTGCAGGAAACCAGCAGTGCTGAAAAAGAAAGGGCAAACAATAAATAACGCATCGTTAGAACTTTTGCGGAAGATAAGAATAAGTACGAAGTCAGAAGTACGAAGTACGAAAAAAGACCCCGTAATTTATGCCATTACCACAATATGAGAAAGCATCCGGCTACCGGCAATTGACTTCCGTCTTCCTGACTTCCTGTCTTCCCGACTTTCCGTCTTTCCGTCTTTCCTGACTTATCTTTGTTCTATGAAGAGCTTTGAAGTACCAATCATTTACCGCAGCCCGTTAATTTCCGCTATCAAAAAGAAACGGAAAGAAACAGACAAGATGAAGAAGGACTTTTCTCCCACGCTGCTGGATTTTGGCCCCCTTCAAATATACCTGGCCCGGCACTTCGGTTTTTGTTACGGTGTGGAAAATGCAATCGAAATAGCTTTCAGAACAGTAGAAGAAAATCCGGGTAAAAAAATATACCTGTTGAGTGAGATGATTCATAACCCGCAGGTAAATGCCGATCTGCAGGCACATGGCATCACCTTTTTGCAAGATACATATGGTAAACCACTGATACCTTTTTCTGAAATAAATAAGGAGGACATTGTACTCATTCCCGCATTTGGAACAACACTGGAAATAGCACAACAATTAAAGGATACCGGCATTCAAACGGAGCAATACGACACTACCTGCCCCTTTGTGGAAAAAGTATGGAATCGCAGCGAAGCCATTGCTAAAAAAAATTACACCATCATCATTCATGGCAAACCAACACATGAAGAAACAAGAGCCACTTTTTCTCACGCAGCATATAATGCGCCATCAGTAGTGGTAAAGGATATGAAGGAAACGGTGGAGCTGGCAAAATACATCACTGGCGAGAAACCCGCTGCTGATTTTTATACTGAATTTAAAAACCAGTATTCTGCCGGCTTTGACATAAGTAAAGACCTGCAACGGATCGGTGTGGTAAACCAAACCACTATGCTGGCCAGCGATACACAGGCTATTGCTGATTACCTGAAAAAAACAATCGTTGATACTTTTAAATCCGAAGAAAATTTTGCCGATACAAGAGATACGCTTTGCTATGCCACCAATGACAATCAAACTGCTGTAAGTGGCATGCTGAAAACCGCAGCCGACCTGGCGATTGTAGTAGGCGGATACAATTCATCCAACACCTCACACCTGGTAGAGCTTTGTGAAGAAAAGTTACCGACCTATTTTATCAACAGTTCAGAAAAAATACTTTCTGCCAGAGAAATATTGCATCATGATTTTCATACAAAAGAAGAATTACTGACGGCTGATTTTTTACCGGCGAAAGAACCGGTCAGGATATTAATTACCAGCGGCGCCTCCTGTCCGGATGCACTGGTGGAAGGAGTCATCCGGAAACTGGCCGGGTTCCATAAAGAGGCTTTGTTCACCGAAGATTTGATCGGACAGTTTAAATAACAAGGCATCAAAGAGAGTTGAAATAAACCAATATGATTACGAAGGACAAAATCCTTTGTCACTTGTATAACAGCTCATAATACTCATGTGCCATCCTGTTGCTGTCGAACTGGATACGTACATCCTGCATACCATTCTTCATCACCTGCCTCCAGGTATTGTAATTGGAATAGTATAAGGGCAGGATCTCGTTCAGCAATATTTCATACAGCTTATTCAGGTCGTATTCATCCTGTTCATGAGTTGCCATTTTTTCATAATCCACTTTTGGCACTACAAACCCGTTGTGACCATGATTGATGAACTCCGGTATCCATCCATCATCTGTGGAAAAGTTAACAGCGCCATTCATTGCCGCTGTCATACCGCTGGTACCGGAGGCTTCCCTGGGCACCCTTGGATTGTTGAGCCAGCAATCTGCAGC
>JBEBIF010000189.1:0-6830 GCA_040080515.1 Chitinophagaceae bacterium
TAAGTAAACGATACTTTATAGTTCGTCAGGGTGAGGCCCAAAAAGAAACCACACAAAACAAAACAAATAATACACTATAGCTCTCCCAACCCCGCAGACAAACGACCACCCTCTCCCTCGGAGAGGGAGCATAAAGTAAACGATACTTTATAGTTCGTCAGGGTGAGGCCCAAAAAGAAACCACACAAAACAAAACAAATAATACACTATAGCTCACCCAACCCCGCAGACAAACGACCACCCTCTCCCTCGGAGAGGGAGCACTAAGTAAACGATACCCTATAGTTCGTCAGGGTGAGGCCCAAAAAGAAACTACACAAAACAAAACAAATAATACACTATAGCTCTCCCAACCCCGCACACAAACGACCACCCTCTCCCTCGGAGAGGGAGCACTAAGTAAACTATACGCTATAGTAAACCAGGGTGAGGCCCGCCCCACACTCACAACTACATTCTTATTTCCCGCACCTGCATTCTATTTTTCCGCACCAGAATTCTATTTTCTCGCACCGGCATTCCTATTTACCGCATCGGCATTCTTATTTACCGCACCTGCATTCTTATTTCTCGCACCAGAATTCCTTTTTCTCGCACCGGCATTCCTATTTACCGCACCTGCATTCTTATTTACTGCACCGGAATTCTATTTTCTCGCACCGGAATTCCATTTTCTCACACCGGCATTCCTACTTCCCGCACCCGCATTCTTATATTTCAAACTTTTTTTTCTGTATCTGCCAACTCCCTTTCTCTTTCCCGCATCTATACCCGCATAATTAATCCTTACTTTATTATGTTTATACTCAACCTTGGCCCCGTTTTTAAAGCCCGTGGTATTTCAAATCCCTATTCCTGGCTGGTAAAAGCCGGATTGCCCCGGCATACTGCCGCCCGCCTATTGTACACAGAGGTGCACGAGATACGTCTTAAGCACCTTTCATTTTTATGCAAGCACCTGGTGTGTGATCCGAGAGATATTCTGCAATGGGTCCCGAAGACTGGTGAAGTGCTGGCGGATAATCATCCCCTGCATAAACACAACCGGAATATAAACAGCGGTGATTGGGCTCAAAACCTGGCTACTCTCCCGCTGGAACAGTTGCAGGTGCTTACCAATGCACTGGTAACACAGGCAGAAAGCACCCTCCCCAACCAGGGAGATTAAGACTCCATATCTTTTGGAGTCCTGTTAATACCAGCATCTAAATCATGAAACTTATAATGTAACTCCAAGCTATCGGGGTCTAAAGCCCCTCCCTTTGGAGGGGTTGGGGAGGCCCCTTCGGAGGGGTTGTGCAAAGCATCCCTCGGAGGGAGGCTCCCTTCAGAGGGAGGCCGGAACTTATCGTATCAACGCAAACGTTCCTTTATACAACAACTTTTCCCCATTCTCTTTTTTAATATTGATCATATACACAAACACCCCGCTTCCCTGCTTTTTGCCACCAATGGTACCATCCCATCCGTTGGTAAGGCTCTTAGTAACAAAAACAAGCTGGCCCCACCGGTTATACACCCGCATCTCATACTCCAGCAACCCGGAAGCAATAGCATTGAAATCATCATTCAGCCCGTCATCATTTGGAGTAAACCCGGAAGGGATATAAATATAAAAACCCTTCTTTACCATCGATATGGTATCATACACCACACACCCATCCTTTCGGGCTGTTAGATAATACAGTACGGGCTGCAATGGAGTGGCCGTGGCCGACTGACATACGGTACAACTTAATGTCGGGTTCGCCTGCCAGGTAATGACACCGTTAGTCGCCGGTGTTAAAAGAACCGGGGTGCCCGGAGTAAATTCCACCACACCAGGCGCATTTATAAACAGATCGGAAACATGCACATGCGTTGTTTTGATCACTCTTTTGTTACCGCAGATAGTGGAAACAAAACTCGTATCCTTATCATCAAATGACTGGTACACCGGCTGGCCTTCATACAGCTGACCAAAACATACCAGGCTGTCTTTTACCACAAGACTGTCTGCCACACTGATCACATGCACCGTGTACTTATTGATCAGTGTATCTATACCACAGCCATTGCGCAGCGTATCAGCAAAAACAGTATCCTGTGTAAAGACCTGCCCCCATACAATAGCGCCGCTGCAAATGGTGGTGTCACTATTATTTTTCGTTAGCTTCTCCCCGTACTCAATGACATCAAAACTCCGGGTGTACAAACAACCGGCAGAAGGAGTGCCAACAGCCCATTTATCATGCGATATATTGGCCCCTAAAAATCCACCCCGGTCATTCGGTGCCATACTATAAGTAAATCCATCATTATACCTTCCGTCAAAAAGCGGGAAGTTATAATTGTTTTCAACTGCATGAAACTGGGTGCCGTTATTACGGAAACCAAGTTCCACCCCCGTTACCTGTGCAAATGGTGGAATAGGATAAGGACCAAAACTGTATTGCTTTGCATACGAGGCAAAGAGGGACGAGTCACAAGACGTATAAACGATATCGCCCGCCACATCGTTATCTGCATTACCATACCGTTTGATCCATTGCAGCGTTCCATTGGAAGTATGTTTGGTAATGAATACATCCGAACCTCCAAAAGCCGGTGGCAGATCACCATCCGGTGAAGTAGTGGTACCGATACAGGCAAAGCCGCCATCATTGACCGCAATGAAATTCCGGAACAGGTCGTCCCCGTTACCACCGAACGTTTTTTTCCAGACCACATTCCCGGTAGCATCCAGCTTCATCAGGAAAGCATTTGTCAGCAGGCGGCTGTCCGGGAAAAAGGGACCCGGTTGTGCATACCCGGAAATTACAATACTGCCATCCGCAAGTAGTTCCATATCAGATGGCACTTCATCCACCGCACTGCCAAATGTTTTTTGCCAGATGATAGCGCCGGTAGCTGCATTGATCTTTAATAGCCATATATCTTTTCCTCCCTGGTAACCAACCACATCACCATCTGCAGATTGAGTGGAGGCCAGTACCAGCAGGTTACCATCACTGGTCCTTTTGATGCATTTGGCATACTCCGCACTGGTACCACCATAGAATTTAAACCAGCTTACTTTGTTCAGCGTATCCATTTTAAAAAGCAGCAGTTGGGTACTGTCCGTATAATTGGAAAGTGGCGGCACATGAAATGCGGTATCCCAGGTATTCCCGTTATTATCAGCCAGCACAAAGAAATTTTCCAGGCTGTCAGTTTCAAAATCCTTTCCATAAGAAGTAGCCGAACCGGGCACAGATATCTCGGTATATAAACCGGCGCTCACTACCCGGACCAGCGACATCCGGAAAGAAGAAAATGGAGTCACATAATATTGATCAGTGCTCACCCCTTCTGTTGAAAAAGTGGCACAATTGTAATTATAGATCCTGTTTTGCAGGATAACCTTATGACGATCGCCTGCATATTTTACTTTAGCGACCAGGTTTTGTTGAGGCGCACCCCATTGAAAAGATAATACCGGAGTAGATCTAAGGGGCCAGTTATAGGTCTGGCCATGCAATTGCCCAAAAAGGGAAGTGAAAAAAAAAGTTACCGGGAGCAGTACGATCCGTATCCTCATATGCACTTAAAAATATAAAATTCCGGCAAAATTAATTGTTACTTCTCTAACTACCGACCTCTGACCTCCGACCTCTGACCTCCGACCTCCGACCTCTGACCTCTGACCTCTGACCTCCGACTATCGACTATCAACTATCGACTCCCGACTATCGACTCCGGGCTATCGACTCCCGACTATCGACTCCCTCCTACTTCTCCTTCCAGTTCGGCACATACTTATCCAGCAGCGCCTGGAATTCTTTGTATTTCATCAACCCGGAAAGGTCCGGATCAGACAGCAGGTTTTCGGTATTCTTATAACCCCTTTCATATGCTTGTCGCAAGTACAGGATGGCCTGCTCAGGTTTATTGGACAATGAATAGCTGCAGGCTAACTGGTAATACGTCTTTGCTTTATTCACATCCAGCTTAATGGCATTTTGTAAATGCACGATCGCCGAATCATATTTCCCCATGGAATGATATACCAGTCCAAGATTTAATGAGGCCGTAGCAGATCTTCCATCCCGGTCCACTGCTTTGCGCAGGTAAACAAAAGCAGAATCATTCATTTCCATTTTCATAAAGGCATTACCTGCTTCTGTGTAGGCCGGAATATAATTGGGGTCCACCTCAATAGCCTTACGGAAATACACCACCGCCGAATCATACACTTTCATATCATCATAAAAATTACCCACGGCAAACCAGGCCTGCGCATTATTCTCCGCCCGGCGAAACAGTTGCTTCTTATAATAGAATGCTGCAGAGTCGTACAGCTTCAACTGGCGGAACACACTGGCCAGGTTATTCCAGATAACAGGGTTCTCCGCATCCTGCCGCATTGCCCTTTGTATATACACCCTGGCAGAATCATACTGCTTCATTCCCTGCAACACCAATCCCATATTATTCAGGAACTGTGCATTCACCGGGTCTTTGGCAATAGCTCTCCGCAAATAACTCCTGGCAGAATCAAATCGCTTTTGGTCAAGGAAAGCCATTCCCATATCACTCATAAATTGAGAACTGTTCGGGTCCATTAAAGAAGATCCTTTAAGGAAGTTCGTCACTGAATCCGGAAGGTTCATCTCCCTGAATATCCTGATCAGGTTATTAGAAGCCGGCTTATAATCAGGTTTGATGAATAATGCCTTACGGAAATACGACTTGGCAGAATCATAATTTTTATCCTGTCCGTAAATAACTCCCAGGTTATTTAAGATAGAAGGATTACCCGGCTCCACACTGATGGCTTGTTGAAAATAATGATAGGTGGAATCAGGTTGTTTCAATTCTTTGAACACCAGCCCGAGATTGATCAATGAAAAAGCGGAATACGGATTTGCCACCAGCGCTTTGCGGTAATAGAAACTGGCCGAATCATACAGTTTCAATGAGAAATTGGCACGGCCCAGGTTATTAAAAGCCTCTTCATAGTTAGGGTCAAGTACCGCTGCCTGCTGGTAATACACTTTGGCAGAATCATACTCTTTCATATCCCGGTAGAAATTACCGATATACACATTCACAATAGATTTATCCTGGTAGTTGGCAAATGCTTTGGAATAATAGATACGGGCAGAATCAAACTGTTTCGTTTCAAAAAAGGTTTTGCTTATCCCGTTATAGGCACTGATGAACTTGGGTTCCGCCGCAATACTCTTTTTGAAATAGGAAATGGCTGTTGCATAATTCTTACGGCCCAGGTTGAGCCAGCCAATATTATTACTGGCATAAGGATTACCCGGTTCTATCCGCAAGGCCTTCTCATAATTACTTATTGCCGAATCACCTTTAGACAGGGAATAATAATAATGCCCCAGGTCCACATAGGCATCTGCATTATCCGGACTTACTTCAATGGACTTCCGGTAATACTTTATGGCAGAGTCGGGTTTGTTCAGTGTCTTATAAGCAAAAGCCAGTGTTACATACGGGTATCTCCACCGGGGTGCCGCAGCAATCGCTTTTTTACCATAAAAAATAGCGCTGTCTATTCTGTTATTATCAAGGTGCAATGAAGAAAGAGTATTCAATATATAAGCCGCATTCTTATCTGCCGCATAAGCCGTGTACGCATACTGAAACGCATTCTTGATATCCACCAGTTTCCGGCTTTTTCCAAAATAGCCTCTTGCTTTAAAGAAATACATCCGGCCCATAAGTGATTTGGCAAAACCCGGGTCATCCGGCATAATAAAATCGATGGCTTTCTCCAGCATATAACCAATTTCATAAAACTCCTGCTGTGCCACTTTCTCCATCCGGCTGAGACTGGTGTTGATCTCATCCGTTTTCTCATCATCATCCAGTTGTGCCCGTATCTTTTGTATGGAAGCCGCATCCTTACAATCCAGGTACAGGTTGATCTTGCTTTGCGCAAAATTGATATACTCCACCGCCAGGGTGGACTGTGCATCGATGGTATAAGAAGTACCCGGGTATTTGCTTTCCATCAGGTTGTAATAATACTCGGCAGATAATTTACCAATGAGCCGGTTATCTTTTACCGCATCATTAAAAAGATTATACGCTTCTATCAATAAGGTATCTGCCGGGCCAAAGAGCAATCCTCTTCCCCGCGGCGCCACTGAAGTGCCCGCTCCTTTTGCCTGTAATTTTTTTGTGTTGATCCATTTTCTCAGGTAGGCAGTATCTACAATGCTTACTACTTTATCCACCATTTCAGGACAGCAAAAGAAAGGTTCCTGTTTTCGCTTAAATCGTTCCATCGCCACAGCAGGCACATTTTTATCTACATATTTCTGAATTTCATCCACTGTTACTTTATTATCAGGTGCACCGTCAACATCCGCCATCCCATTCAGCCCGTCGATCAGGTAATAGGTAAACAAGCCATGTCCGGCACCGATAGAAGCATCTTCCAGTGATTCCTGCCCGGCACCCGTTGCCAGCATGATGATCTCTCCCATCCTCTTTTCTGATATGGCTGATTGAAAAAAGCCCTGGCCTTCCGAACCACCCGGTAATTCATTCGTACGACAAGCATCCATGATCAAAAAAACATCCACGCCTTTGGCCGCTTCCTTTGATATCTTCACTTTTACATCATACATCCGGATGGCCCCGCTTACCAGGTAGTTGTTCTTATCCCCGGCATGGTTACAATCATATGCCAGGTAAAAGAACTGGTCTTCATCTATCGCATCACCGTGGCCGGCGAGGTAGATGAATAACCGGTCACCTTTCTGCAGCTTTTTAGCTTTCAGCCAGGCAAATCCTTTCTGGTAAAAATTGGCCAACAGGGCTTGCTCATTCAGTAAGCA
>JBEBIF010000680.1:0-1414 GCA_040080515.1 Chitinophagaceae bacterium
CCTATACAGCAGCTTGTAGCAGCAGGGGAGCAATCGGGGAATCTATCAAAGACTCTTATAACTATAGGAGAGACATTTGAATCAAGAACTGACGAAACAACCAAAAATCTCACCGTGTTACTTGAGCCAATTCTACTGGTTATTGTTTGGGGTGGTGTGGTGTCTGTGGCACTTGCAGTGATCTTACCTATATACAATCTGATTGGAGGTCTTACTTCAAGTAGGGGGAGTGCACCTATGGAGCAGACTGTGCATATTGATGTGCCTGTTGATGTTCCTGTCGCAGAGTCGATACCAAATACATTAGAAACACAGGTTCCAGAAGAAGTATCTACTCAGGTATCAGATACTGAAGAATCTGTAAGTGCCGAAAATTCTGTAGTACCGTCTGTGCTTACTATTCTGGGCACGGAAACTGGATACTTGAATGTGCGTAGTGGACCAGATATTTCATACGATGTCGTCGGGACCGTCCGTCCTGAAGAACAGTACCCATTCTTGCAACTACTTGAGGGATGGTACGAAATCAAGTTGCCGGACGGAGTCACAGGATTTGTAAAAGCAGATTATGTGGAAACAGAAACACCCTGAGAAAGGTTTTACCGTAGTTGAGATACTTCTTGCTTTCGCTTTTGTTGCGGTAGCGGCAGGTATAGCTGCTCCTGTCCTCTATTCATTTCAAGCACGTAATGATCTTGATGTTGCAGAAAGTGTATTGGTTCAAAAATTGCGAACAGCAAGTATGCTTGCGAGATCTGGAGCTCGGGATAGTAGTTGGGGAGTGCGTGTGGGAAATGGCATGGCAACGCTTTTCCAAGGAGGAAGTTATGTAACAAGAAATCTAGCAGAGGACGAAAATTTTACTATTCCAGATTCCATATCCTCGAGTGGAAATAATGAAGTTGTTTTTACGAAACTTGCTGGAATACCAGGACAAGTGAGCACACTTACTCTCATGGGATATGGTAAAGAAGGAAGACAGATAACGGTAAATAGTATGGGAACTATTGGGTCATCTGTTATTGTGCCACCTTCTGCTATTTTACCTCCATCGGGTTCACCTGAACTTGCAATTATTGCACCAGCTGCAATTGCGGATGCAGGTACCTACGGTGTTGGAAATGTATCTGCAGGAGTTGCGCAAAATACTATCTATACAATACAAAATACTGGAACTGCTGCAGCAACACTTGCTGGTACTCCTCGCGTTGTGGTAACGCCAATTTCAAATATTGATTCTGTAGCAGTTACCGTACAGCCGCCTGTTTCTGTGGGTCAGGGAACCTCCGCAAACTTTACTATTTCATATACTCCGTCACTTCCTGGGGCATTCTCGTTTACCATTTCTTTTGCAAATAATGATGCAGATGAAAATCCATACAATTGGACGGTGAGCGGAAATGGTATTGCAGAC
>JBEBIF010000190.1:0-6817 GCA_040080515.1 Chitinophagaceae bacterium
GGTCTTTGCAAAGTGTTTTGCGGTAGTCATCCCCGTCAATGACTACCACCGCCTTGCCATCTTTTTGCAGCAACAGTGCCACCAGCCGGGCAATGGATGTTTTGCCGGCGCCTGATAAGCCTGTCATTTGAATAAGCAGCATGATGCTGTAATATAGTGCAGGTTTTCACAAGCGGAAAAAAATAATGTCATAGTTTGCAGCGGAATGAAAAAGGCCTTTCTCCAACTGCATGCGGCTGTTTTTTTGGCCGGCTTTACCGGCATACTCGGACGGTTGATCACCCTCAATGAAGGAATGATCGTCTGGTACCGGTTGTTGCTTACGGCTGTTACGATGTGGGTTTTATTCGGGCTGATGAAGAAATTACAAAGGATCCCCTTGATCGATATTTTAAAGATCAGTGCTGTCGGCTTTATCGCTGCTATGCACTGGGTCACTTTTTATGGTTCTATTAAGTATGCCAACGTGTCGGTAGCGCTGGTGTGTTTTTCTTCCATCGGATTTTTTACGGCATTGTTTGAGCCGTTAATATTGCGGAAGCGGATCAAATGGATCGAGTTGCTGCTGGGCCTGATCACTCTTACCGGCATTTATGTCATCTTTCATTTTGACACACAATACAAAACCGGGATCATTATCGGACTCATTTCAGCGGTACTGGCTTCTTTGTTTCCCATTTATAACCGGGAATTTTTAAAGCGCATCAATGTGGAAACAATGCTTACCTGGCAACAGACAGGCGGGCTGCTTGTATTGTCGGTATTACTGCCTTTTTACCTGCAAAGATTTCCAACGCCCCATTTCGTTCCCGGATGGAAAGATCTTGGTTGGCTGCTGGTTCTCTCCTGGGTTTGCTCGGTCATCGCTTTTCAGCTTTCCGGAAATGCATTGAAGCGCTTATCGGCCTTCACGGTTAATCTTACTTATAACCTGGAGCCTGTTTATGGTATCATTCTCGCCTTTATGGTGTATAAAGAAAACCAGTTTCTCAGCAAATGGTTTTTCGTTGGTTTTGCTATTATTGCAGTAGCATTGATCATACATATTTACCTGCTGGTGAAAGTAGAACGAAAATTAACGGAGCATGCAGCCGACTGATTACCACAAAAAAATAATACAATACTACAAGGATACGGAGAATGCCTACAAGGATTCCTGGGACCTTGACAATAGTCTTGCCATTCATTTTGGCTATTGGGATGAAAAGGTGAGTTCATTTTCCCAATCATTACTCCGCATGAATGAAGTGATGATGGAAGCAGCCGTAATACGATCAGCCAATAAAGTACTGGATGCCGGTTGCGGAGTCGGAGGCAGTAGCATTTTTATAGCATCAGTGCTGGGCTGCAAGGTGACAGGCATAACGCTAAGTGACAGGCAGGTAGCGCAGGCAACAGCTAACGCAAAACAAAAATAAGAGACAGCCGTAGTTGATTTCAAAGTAATGAATTACTGTGCCACTGATTTTCCCGATACCAGTTTTGATGTGGTATGGGGTTGTGAAAGTATTTGTTATGCTGACAGTAAAGAGCAATTCATCAAAGAAGCATTTCGCTTACTAAAACCCGGCGGCCGGTTGATAGTGGCAGATGGGTTTGTTTCTGCTTTTGACAACAATGATAACCCCATCATCCGTAAGTGGCTGGATGGCTGGCAGGTGAATTACCTGGAAACCCCGCAGCGGTTTGAGTCATTCATGAAGCAAAGCGGTTTTGAACTGATCAGCTATCGTAATATTTCCAAAGAAGCCTCACATTCTTCCCGCCGGCTGTACCGCTTTTATTTTCTTGCCAGCTTATACCTTGCCTGGAAGAAGATCAACTTTTCCAAACCAGCTACGGAACTGCAAAAGAAGAATATCAAAGCCTGCAAATACCAGTACAAAGGGATGAAAAAAGGCTTGTGGCAGTATGGACTGATCACGGGGACAAAACCCTGATTTACATTCTTCATATTCCACTATCTTAGGTAACTGAAAATAATAACTGCATGAAAAGGACCGGCCTCACACTTCTTACACTACTGCTTGCCTTTTGTTCTTTTGGTCAAAAAAAACCGCTTGATCATTCTGTGTACGACAGCTGGCAGCATATCGGCGAACGGATGATCAGCAACGATGGCAAATGGGTGGTCTATACCATCGACCCGCAGGAAGGGGATAATGAACTGGTAATACAATCTTCTGACGCCAAATACAAAAAGTCGGTGCCAAGGGGATACAGCGCTGTAATAACCGAAGACAGCCGCTATGTGGTATTCAAGATCAAACCTTTTTATAAAGACACCAGGGAAGCAAAGATCAAAAAAAAGAAGACGGATGATATGCCAAAAGATTCTATTGCGATCGTGGAACTGGGCAAAGAAGAAACCTGGAAGACTGCCAAAGCAAAAAGTTATAAGACACCACAGAAATCTTTCGGATGGGTGGCGTATCAATTAGAGAAAATACCGGAATCACAAGCAAAACCAAAGACCCCGGATGCAAGTAATAAAACTAAATTGGCCGATAGCCTGAATCATATTATCGACTCATTGCAAAGCATCATCCAGGCAATTCCGGAGCGAAAGAAAAGAGTAAGGAATGATGGAACGGAAGAAGAGTTTGAAAATTCATCATTCATCATTGATCAGGATGCGGATGGAGATGAACCGGGTGTACCTGCTGCTGATGCTGGAAGTGACCTGGTTCTCCGGAAATTAGAAACCGGTGAAGAGAAGATATTTGCCAACGTAGTAGAATATTATTTCAGCAAGACGGGCGATAAGCTCATTGTGGAACAGGCAAAAAAGCCAAAAGACACATTGAGTAATGCCACTGTAACGCTCTATGACCTGAAACAATCAACGGCAACCGTACTGAGCAATGGTGGAAATGATTTCAAAAATTTTGCAATGACGGATGACGGCTCCCAACTGGCTTACCTTGCCGAACGGGATGCACGGCCTAAGGACCTGCAGAAATTTTACCGCATCTGGTATTATAAAATGGGAATGGACAGTGCCACATTGCTTGCTGATAAGAACACGGTGGATATGCAGCTTGGGATGACAGTGAGTGAATTTGGCAACCTGGGTTTTAGTAAGAATGGTAAACGCCTGTTCTTTGGCACTGCACCCATTCAGCCGCCAAAAGATACCAGCAACATTGAAATGGATAAGCCGAAGGTGGATATCTGGCATTATAATGACGATTACCTGCAAACGGTACAAAATTTTCCGGCAAGATTAAGGGCGGCCCAGCAGGAAAATTTCCTGGCGGTGTATGACCTGGAAAGGAAAACCATCACACAACTTGGCAGTAAAGAAATACCACAAGTGCTGCAAACAAACGAAGGCGATGGTGACACATTTGTCGCTGTTACCGATTTTGGTAAACGGATAGAAAGCCAGTGGCGGGGCGCTACGCTGAAAGACATTTATGCTATTGATGTAAACACGGGCGGCAGGAAGTTGGTGAAGGAAAACTTACAGGGCCAGGTGTATCCATCATCAACAGGGAAGTATATCATGTGGTATGACAGGAAGGCGAAGAACTATTTTGTGTGGGATGGAACTGCCACCCGCAATATCACAGCGGGAATTAAAGTGCCTTTGTATGAAGAGGATTGGGATACACCGGATGAACCGGCTAATTATGGAGTGATGGGGTGGTTAAAAGGCGATTCAGCCGTATTTCTTTATGACAGATATGATGTTTGGCTTGTCGATCCATTAAAGAAATGGAAGACTGGTATAGTTACAGACTTTGGTGGTAATGGCCGACTAAAGGAAAAAACGTATAGATACCTTCAACTTGATCCAGAGAAAAGGTATTTTGATTATGGAGAGGAATTGTTCTTTACATCATTTAATAATATTAAGAAGGAAAATCAATTAGCTAAAATAACAATCTCGAAACAGTTAGATAAATGGTACTCCCCCTTTTTCACAGTTGAGCAACTGGAAAGCAATAAGCCTTGTTTTATATCTTCTGTGAAAGCTAGCAAAAACAATATTTTTTTGTTTGCCAAGGAAAATTTTGCTTCTTCTCCTGATATATATACCGGCCAGGTTGCAGGATATTATCCCAGCGGGATAGATGGCCCGGTTTCTGGATATGTTCTCGATGAGAAAAAACTGTCCTCCATCAACCCTCAGCAAAAAGACTATAACTGGGGTACCGCCGAACTCTTTAAATGGAAAGCCTACAATGGTAAAGAAGCCACCGGCATTGTGTATAAGCCAGAAGATTTTGATCCCAGAAAAAAATACCCGATGATCGTTTATTTCTACGAGAAGCTGAGTGATGGATTACATTCCTACAAAGAACCAGCACCAATCCGAAGCGCTGTCAACGTTCCGTTCTTTGTCAGCCGCGGTTATATCATCTTCATGCCCGACATCGAGTATAAGACCGGTTATCCGGGTAAGGGTGCTTACGATTATATTGTCAGCGGTGCAAGGGCTTTGGTTAAGAAAGGTTGGGTGGATAGCACCAACATGGCGCTGCAAGGCCATAGTTGGGGCGGCTACCAGGCCGCACAAGTGGCTACTATGACGAAGCTGTTTAAAGCCGTATGGGCCGGAGCACCTGTTGCCAATATGACCAGCGCCTATGGAGGCATCCGCTGGGAGAGCGGGGTGAGCCGCCAGTTCCAGTATGAAAGAACACAAAGCCGAATCGGGGGTACCTTGTGGGACAAACTCCCTTTATACCTGGAAAATTCGCCGCTGTTTCATTTGAATAAAGTAACAGCCCCGATGGTCATTATGGCCAATGATGCGGATGGTGCTGTTCCCTGGTACCAGGGCATTGAATTATTTACCGGCCTCCGCAGATTAGGCAAGAAGGTCTGGATGTTTAACTATAACGGGCAGGGGCATGGATTGACCCAACGCCAGGATATGCGGGACTATCAAATCCGAATGCAGCAATTCTTCGACTGGATACTCAAAGGGGACAAACCAGCTAAATGGATAACAGAAGGAGTGCCTGCAGTGAAGAAAGGAAAGGAGTGGGGGCTGGAAGTGGAATAATACAAAGTACGAAGTTAGAAATAGGAAGTACGCAAGTCTGAAAGAATAAGACTCATTTTATTTTCGGAGTCCCGTACTTCTTACTTCTTACTTCTTACTTCATAATTCGTACTTACTATGCTGCAATTGTAATAAACTTCACCAAACTTCTTTTCGCTATCGGTAATAATGTTTCATCCACAGGAAAAGTCAATGCCGTTTCAATAGAATACACGGCCGGGTTGGGCAGGTCTTTCCGGTGGCGGATCAATTCAGATTTAATATGTTCGTAAGTGCTGCTGATGCTGCGTTGCCAGTTATCAATAAAGGCGGTCCTGATGCTTCTGTATTTTTCATCATGCTTTTCAAAAATGGAGAGCCGGTAATAATAGACCCGGGTACTTTTTACATTACCACTGCTTAAAAAGAAATACCCTTCCTGTGTATCCAGCGGAATAAGACCTACTGGTGTGATATTGATCTTTTCTTCCACAAACTCATATATCTCTGTGCCGTTGTAGATGATGCTTTTCATTTTACCGGCTGAATAGTGAATGATCTCTTCCAGTTCCAGCATCAGTTCATCGTCTTCAATCATTTGCTGGTACAGCAATTGTAGTTTCTCGAGCTGAAGGCCGGTTAATTTTTTTGGGAAATGCTCCTGCAGGTATTTTTTATTCTCACGGAAAGCCACAATATTGTTGTAGTGAAAGATAATATCTGCCAGTTGCGGATAAAGCTTGTTTTCGTTGAAGTATTTGTTCACTTCCTGCAGGTAGGCGAGCAGCGTATATTTCTTCAACTCAAAGTCAATACGGCCTTCGGCAAACCAGGTTTCAGATAATGATTTCATAGCGTTTGGCGTTTTGTGAGACTAATTTACAAAAAAGACCTGCTATTTGAAAAGGAAGTTTAATTTTAGTTTGTTAAAACAAAAAAACATGAGAATCATTCCAGGCCTTATCGTATTGTTCCTGCTGGCATCCTGCAGCAATACTATTTATGTGGTGCGCCATGCGGAGAAAGCCACCGGTATTGATCCTGCAACCATGCAAACGGTAAAAGACCCGCCCCTGAGCTTTGAAGGGCAGGAAAGGGCCCTGGCCTTGAAACAAATGCTGAGCGGTAAGGACGTTAAGCATATCTATTCCACCAATACCCTTAGGACCATTTCCACGGCCAAACCTTTAAAGGAACTATTCCTAAATGTTCCTTTGCAAACCTATAGCACCCGGCCAGATTCTATGGATGCGTTTATTCAGCAATTGAAAAGCATTCACAAAGGAAATGTGTTAGTGGTAGGCCATTCCAACACGGTAGATGATATTGCCAACAAGCTTTGCGGCTCTAACGTGGTGCCTGGCGATCTGAAAGATAATGAGTACGACAATATTTTCATCATCAAACGAAAAGGCGACAAGTATATTTTCAAAAGAGAAAAGTACGGGGCACCCTCCAAATAAAAAGGCCGGCGTAAGCCCATAGATCCGTCCCCGTGAGACCGGGGTCCTGTTGCGGATATAGAAAAAAAGCGGCATCCACCAAACCATGCAGCAGGATCAGCCGGCAGAGACCGGTTCCTCTTAGCCGGAAATTACCGAACAGAACGCCCATGATGAAAAGGTAAGGCCATCCAACGAGCGGCTGTGCCTGGTAATGATAGACCATGAACAAAAAAGAGGTCAGCAAAAGCGTTTTGAGCGGCGACATGTATTTCTGAAAGGCCGTAAAGAGCACGCCTCTGAAGAGATATTCCTCGAACAGCGCGACGATCATCGAGGTCGCAAAGCCGATCGCGATCTGCCTGTCTCTTATACACAT
>JBEBIF010000681.1:0-1412 GCA_040080515.1 Chitinophagaceae bacterium
GAATGCCCCAAGGTCCACTTCTTAGAAATTCCATATGTAACTGGAACTAATGCCACCCTTTTTAGCTGGGGACAGCTGAAATTCGGCATATCTATAAACACTAAACCTGAGAGCATGAAACGACTAATTTTAATCTTTGCAGCATTTGTATGCATTACAAGTGCCACTAAAGTACAGGCGCAATGCGACCTTGCACTTAACAACCTTCAGATCCAGATCGTAGGCAGCCCGGTTGTACTCGGACCTAATAAATGCCAGATCACTTTCAATGCTCAATTTGACATTGCTGTGAATGGAGGCTTTAAGGTCTTGTATTTCCATTCCTGGCTGGCGGGGGATTATCCAGCGACTCCAATTTTCGATTGCGGTAATTCTAATTCACAGGATCCAGGGACCAATGCCCAGTTAGGAGCAGCTGTTGATGATCTGGGAAAATCCTTTATGGATATTGGATTTGTAAACGTGCCAACCACAGGAGCATTAAATGTGGTGCAGCCGCTTACGTTTAGTACCAGTTATACTCATAACCCCGCAGTTGTTTTAACACAACCCTCAAACTCTACAGGGCTTACCGCCTCTAAATTCTTTAATGGCACAGCGGATCATTACACGGTAAATAATATCAAGGTGATCATCAATACATCTTGCGCCAGTACCATTTCAGTGAAAACTGATATTTGGGGTTCAAACCAGGCTGCTCCTGATCCAAAGGCACAATGTTACATTTGCGGGCTTGGGCAATTCTTCAATGATCCTACTATCAGTGGATTAAAGAATTGTAATAAACCAGCACGGCAGTATGCGGTTAATATTTCCACTGTTGACCCCACATTGAAAAATATCACTTACAAAGTGTATATCGACATGAATGACAACGGTTCACTGGACATAGGTACAGATGTACTTGCCTTTACCAGTGGCACCTTACAGATATCTGCTATAGGTGGAGTTGCTCCGGATACCTATGCATCTGGCCTGATCTCGCTTCCAGCACCGTATTCAAACACTCAACCTTATTCTGAGAAAGGGTATTTGGTATTGGTAGAAGGTCCAACATTGTCAAATAGCGTACTGAATTACTTTCCTAACCTGAGTTGTATTCCATTACCTGTTGACTTTAAATCATTCACTGCCCGCAGAAATGGCTCTACAGTTTTACTGAAATGGGAAACCAGCACGGAGCAAAATTCAAAAGGATTTGCAGTAGAACGCAACCTGGGTGGTGATAACTGGCAGGAAGTGGCTTTTGTTCCTTCACAGGCTGTTGGTGGAAACAGTTCTTCTTTGCTTTCTTACCAGCATATTGATCAAAATACTGCAAAAGGCATTTCTCAATACCGTATCCGGCAGGTTGACCTGGACAATAAGTCTAAGTTCAGTGAAGTACGCTCTGTTCGTGGCAGCGATCAGTT
>JBEBIF010000682.1:0-1411 GCA_040080515.1 Chitinophagaceae bacterium
GGACCAAAAATTCTCGGAAAAATTGAATTGCCGGTTGATAATGATACAAGACCTGTAAAAGACGAAAAGAAAAAAAGAAAACGTATTCCGATCGAGAAAAAAGATACGAAGCGGGAAATATTTATTAATAAAGACACGGATAGCGACAGGAGACAGGGCGGATCGGGGGGTAGTAATTTCAATCGGGGAAGAAGCGGCAGTAGTGGCGGTGGGAACCGGAGGCATGGTGGAGCAACAGGGGGTGCTGGTGTTGGCCGCAGAGAAGATAAACTAATTGATCAAAAGGAAATTCAGGAAAAAATAAAGGAAACACAAGCCAAGCTGGCTGGTGCTGGAGGTCGGGGAAAAAGCCTGAAAGCAAAAATGCGCCGGGAGAAAAGACAAGAAGCAGCTGATGCACAGGGCGAAATGGTGGATGATAATAAATTGCAGGTAACGGAATTTATCAGTGTAAGCGAATTAGCCAACCTGATGGATGTAAGTTTTGCAGAAGTGATAAGTAAATGTATGGGTCTGGGGATCATGGTTTCTATCAACCAGCGATTGGATGCTGAAGTAATAGAACTCGTTGCCAGCGAATTTGGATTTGATGTGGAGTTTATTGATATGGAGAAGCAAATGGAAATGGAGGAAGAAGATGAAGACGATAATGAAGCAGACTTGCAATTCCGTTCCCCTATTGTTACCATCATGGGCCACGTTGACCATGGTAAAACATCTTTGCTTGACCATATAAGAAGTGCAAATGTGGTGGCGGGTGAGGCCGGTGGCATTACCCAACACATCGGTGCTTACCAGGTAGAATTGACCAATGGGAAAGAAATTACATTCCTGGATACTCCCGGTCATGAAGCATTTACGGCAATGAGGGCAAGGGGTGCGAAGGTTACTGACATAGCAGTAATTGTAATTGCTGCTGATGATGCGGTGATGCCACAGACCCGTGAAGCCATCAGTCATGCTCAAGCTGCGGGTGTGCCAATGGTTTTTGCTATTAATAAGATTGATAAAGACGGGGCAAACTCGCAAAAAATATATGAGCAACTTTCTCAAATGAATATCCTGGTAGAAGAGTGGGGTGGTAAATTCCAAAGCCAGGAAATTGCTGCCAAGAAGGGATTAAATATTGATAAACTGCTGGAGAAAATTTTACTGGAAGCAGAAATTTTAGATCTGAAAGCAAACCCCAACCGGGAAGCTACCGGAACAATCATTGAAGCTTCCCTCGATAAAGGCCGTGGTTATGTAGCCACATTATTGGTAGAGAACGGAACACTGCGTCCCGGTGACTTGATAGTGAGTGGCCAGTATTTTGGTCGTGTAAAAGCCATGTTCAATGAAAGAAACAAGAAAGAAGAGAAAGCAGGGCCTTCCGCACCTGCAGTAATACTTGGATTAAATGGCGCACCAC
>JBEBIF010000683.1:0-1410 GCA_040080515.1 Chitinophagaceae bacterium
GATCACCAGCGAGCCTTATAGGGTCGAGTGTCTAAATGAGTAAACGTGGTATAGAAACCCATTCCACCGCTCCAGTCTTTAAGCTTATTTTGAACCTGTTTAGGCGTTATTCCCTCTACCTCAATATCAGCGGCCATACCCCTAAGGTGAAAACTTGTTCTAACTCCGCCTACTTCGGCGTTATGCTCTTTCGTTCGATAGCCTGAGTTAATCTTAATAGGCTTGTTGCCTAATAGTTTTCTAGCTTCTTCTAATCTTCCGGCCAAATGCTTCAAGCATCTAAAAGCATCGTCGTTTATCTCTTTTACTTCAGGGCGTACAAATTCCCCTAGTGTAAAATGCTCTGACAGCTTAAAAGCTCTATCGACTTTCATCGTTTTGATACCATTAATTGATCACCGATAACAGAGAAATTCACTTGACCGAGAAAGCTCATCCCTATAATGCCGGAAAGCTTAGGGGATACAGGCAACTCATCTACTATTCTTGATGCTACATTTTTAACAGTTATCCCAGATACAGTTAAGCTATCCAATAAAACGGGTTCGCCTTGATAGAGCTTGTTAAGCCCTTGAACCTCTACCGGCGCATTACGGGGCTTGTATCCGTAAATTTTTGCAGCTTCTTTGGTCAGGATACAGTCAGTTGATCCGGTATCAATAATAAATTGACCAATCAGGGTAGGTTTATTTACCGCCCCTTCAATAACCATCAAATTGCTACCAACTTCAATGTGAATCTTACTCATTAGCTTGCCTCGTATCGTTGCCAGACTCGAATATAATCCACCTCCATAGCGCAAGGGAAGCCAGTCCCCCCACTAGGCAAGCCGATAAAATCCCAAACAGTTGAGCCTATGGCTAAGTTAACCAGCATATACATAGGGACTTTAGGGATAGCATCAGGTTCAGTAATCGTTTTGACTAACTCCCCATTGATGTAAAACTTGATGTAGGCGTTTGTCCAGTCCATTGTGCAGGTGACCCATTCAACTTGCGAGTAGGTCAAAGTCTTTTTATAGTAGTCCTGATTGTACGAACCGGCAGTATTATTGTAATGGCTATTAACTTGTATCTGTGTAGGGTTAAGCCCTGACCCTTCAGCGATATCTAATTCAGGAGGCCACGGGTAAGTGTTGGCATCGTACTTAAGAAGCCAGAAAGCCGGCCAAGCCCCAGCAGTTGCAGAGCATTTATAACGACACTCAAAAATACCGTAAGTCTGAGAGAACTTCCCACGGGTTTGAATCATTCCGCCGGTATAGTGATAAGTGCCGTCATCCTGTACCGAGTCCTCAAACTTCCCTGCTATGGTTAATTTTTTACTAGCTACCGTTACATTGGCTTGAACAAAGGCCTGTTGCTCTCCATTAGCGCCATTGTTCCACCCTCCCCACGGGAGGTTATAATT
>JBEBIF010000684.1:0-1408 GCA_040080515.1 Chitinophagaceae bacterium
CTTGATAAAGTCCGCGCCGCTTCGGGCCACAATGTCTATGGCTGTGAATAGGTCGTCTGGTGTAAGAACTGCTGTTTCTACAATTACTTTAAGTATCTTGCTTCCGATGTATGACTTTACGGCCTTCAACTCATCAATAAGCTCGTCTGTTTTTCTTTCTTTAAGCTTGGATAAGTTCATTACAATGTCGTACTCATCTACATCTTCAATCTGAGCCAGCGTGTTTACGTGTGAGGCTGAGAGTCCGTTTGGAAAATTAAGAACCTGCGCGACTTTTAAATCGGGGTAGTTTTCTTTTATAAACGGTACCCAGTAGCCGTACACGCAAACAGTTTTGAAGCCGTACTCAATTGCTTCTTGACAAAGATTATCTATCTCACCTGCGGTTGCCCACGGCTTTAGGTTTGTATGGTCGAACAGTTGAGCTAGATTTTCTCTGCTTGTCATGTGATATAGCTTCGGTTATTTCTAAGCGTATCTAAGGCCCACGTGTACTCAATAACTAGCAGAGTTACAAATGGTTGAGACTCACCCGATGTAGTTGAGAACCAGTAGATACCGCCCAGTAGTACAGCCGTATTGATAATAAAGAATGCAATATCAAACTGTACTTCGTGTTTTGGGTTTCTTTCGTTATTTGTTACCCAGCAAAGCCATTTATAAAGCTTTGAGAGTGACTTATTTTTTCTTGGTTTCCGTTTCACCTGAATATACCTTCCCTTCCGCATGGAAAGTTCCATGCACAATACGAACAACTACTGGGAAAAAGTCACCTGACTTTTCATCAAACCAGCCATAAGAAAATCCGCATTCCCACCCGTTTGTTTTATTCCGTTGCCAGTCGGGGCTGACATTACATACACAACCGATTGATGCGCCCCAAATTGGAATGTCACGCATAGGAGATGCTAGTGTGTCCTGACATACCTGGTGAGTATGCCCGTACATAACGTTCTTCTGATAATGGGTCAAATGTTTTTTGATGTGACCCGCACCCCACATTTCGCCGTGGAAGATATTTAGCTTCCCAAGCTTTATTGGCTCAAGGTATCCGCGAGTCGCATCCCACCCACGGGCCTTGAATCCTAAACGTTCCTTATAGTTTAGTAGTTTACTAAACTCAGGATACTGTTTTAGTATGATGTCAGAGCGATACTCGTGGTTGCCTGGCAAGAATACTTTCTTAGTATCTTTTGGAACAGCCCTGTCTATCTGGTCGAGGATTTCATTCGCGTAAAAGTAATCCTCGTCTAGTGCTTTGATGTCTACTGAATCAAAGGCTGGATACTTTGTTTTTACTTTTGCCATAAGTGGTGTATTATCTATGATGTCGCCAAGCTGAATCATATACTCAGGTTTAAAATCTTTGGCGAATGCACAAATTGCCGCTACAACACCCCTGTCATAG
>JBEBIF010000685.1:0-1407 GCA_040080515.1 Chitinophagaceae bacterium
CTTATATCCCGGTGCTGGCAATGGTTTTTGGAGCAATTGTTCCCACGAAAATCTGCGCCAGCCATTCGTCATCATCAACAGGTCTGTAGCTGTTTTTACAGAATCTGTTTCAGCAGAAAAATAATAGGCCGGACGATGCACATATCCTTTGATGTCGGAAGTAAGCAAAAGGCTTGTAAAAATAGTTTCATTTCTTGTCGTTCCCTGGTTGTATTCCTGATCTGTAACTGATACAGAGAAACTTCCCTGTACGGTATCTTTAAAGTGAAGAATAAACTTGTTTTTTGCCCGTACAGAAAAATCAATACTGTCTTCTGATAGTTCCATCGGCAGTATAAACTCTTTGTTATTCACAAAACATAATCTTTCCGCCAGCGGCATATTATCCTTGTTAAAGAAGGTGATCTGTAAAATGCCGGAGTACAGGTTTTGTGTATTGATCACTCCCTGTATTTGTTCTTTTGCGGAAGTAAAATTTTGACGGAACACCACATGATGCTGCATCTGTCCGATCATATAGGCTGCCCGAAATGCCGGGTCATCTTTTTTTTGCTGCAATTCAAAGAAGTGGCCCTGGGGATGTGGAAGAAGGGTTAATGCAATTCCTTTTTCGATGGAAGCCGGCAGCGTATATTTTTTCCCGGAGGCATCCCCATTCAGTTGGGCATAATATGATGTAGTGGCTGCGGGCAGCAATTCAAATAAGCCCATTCCATCATGATAGGAGTTGAATGTGGTCACTTCTTCATTTTTTTCATTCCGTATAGTTCCGGAAACCGTTACCGGCAGCCCTTTTTTATCCGTGGCTTTGAAAGCAACCGAATTAGTAAAACCCCGGACAAGGTTACCGCCTTCGGGGAAAAAATTCAGCAGAATACTTTTGTCTGAAATGACTGGATCAGCTGCTGCCGTTTTATTTTTCCCATAAATAAATACTTCCCTGCTGAAAATAAAAGCGGCATCAGTCACTGTTTGGGCCACCGGCAAATTCAGCATGGTGGCGGTGTATGCTCTTACTGTATAATTACCGGCGAGTAGTGTATCCGGCAATTCAATTTGTCCGTTGGCGCTGCCCAGGAATATTGGAAGTACGCTGCGGCTGAGCACATTTACAGAATCCCGGAGCAGTTCAACATATAATGTCGTGCTGATAACATCCGGTTGGTAATCGGAATATAAATAGGCTTTGAACCAGATGGTTTCACCTGCCAGGTAACTTTCCCTGTCAAAATGCAGGTATGCTTTTTCAATCGGGGATTTGGCCGACCACTGATCTAATATTTCTGCCGGTGGCTGGGCAATGCCGCTTGTATGCAGCAGCAAAAGGAAAAGGAATGACAGTAGTTTCGTCTTCATACAAAGGTTTAAGGGGTATAGCCGCCAGAATTACTTTTTGGCCGGAGCAAA
>JBEBIF010000191.1:0-6789 GCA_040080515.1 Chitinophagaceae bacterium
CCTTCATGCAGCGTTCCATTTCTTTAATGGAAAGATTGATATCCTGTAGTGGCACGGTTCCCAACCCGATAAAATGGTTAGGTTCTTTGCTCACCGTTTCAGCAATATGATCATTAAAGAAGCGAGCCGTTTCCAAGCCATCAGCTGGCTTGGCCCAGTAGTTGAACAACACCGGAATGGTGGACAATACTTGTATGTCCACACTGGTTTCCTCCATTTCCTTACGACGCACCTCTTCCTTAAAACAATTTTCTCCCACCACCCGAAAAACGCTGTCGCCTTTCATCATGCAGGCTTCGCAGTTGCGGTGTTCCAGGTGAATGAATTCCCCGTAACCAAACTTCTGCGCCCAGTTCGGAATCTTATCGGGCATGATGTGAGTGTGGATGTCAATTCTCATGAAATAGTAAATATTTAATTCCAAATACTAAATTCCAAATCCCATCGTAACGATTCTTACAGTTAGTCAGCTGTGTGATACGGAGTAGTGGAATTTGTAACTTGTTTATTGTGATTTATCTTTTAATAGGTGGCTCCATCACAGCCCCGCATTTCTCACAGGTACGGTGCATCATATCTTCCCAGAAGCGGTTCATCACTGGCGGTAATTGTTTTACAATATCATCCACATGCAGGGTTTCTTCATATAGCTTGTTGCCGCATTTTTCGCAGAACCAGAGAAAGCCATCATCTTCGGATTCTCTCTTCTTTTCAATCACTAATCCAACGGTGCCAGGGCCACGTTGCGGAGAGTGAGGCGTTTTTGGTGGCAGCAAAAATATCTCTCCCTCTTTAATAGGGATGTCTTTGAATTCTCCATTGTCGATGATCTTCACCACTATATCTCCTTCCACCTGGAAATACAGTTCTTCCGTTTCATTGAAGTGGTAGTCTTTGCGGGCATTGGGCCCGCCGACCACCATTACGATAAAGTTCTCTGCATCTTTATACACACATTGGTTACCTACCGGTGGCTTCAGCAGGTCACGGTTTTCGTCGATCCATTTTTTAAGGTTGAAAGGGGCGATAACGGCCATAAAAAATCATTTAGAGGGTTTAAGTATATTTTGCCGGGCTACAGTAATTCTGCTCATCGCCTGTTGCATCGCACTCTTGTACGTCCGGTAACCTGCCTGTCGGCAGACAGGTTCTATTCAGCTTCTTAGAGGGCAAAAATTACAACTTTTTGCCGTAGGTTTGACAATATGAATCTCTCTTTAGAAGGAAAATTTGCCATTGTTTGCGGTAGCACCCAGGGCATCGGGCTGGCCATTGCTGAAGAACTGGCTTTACTCGGTGCCAGTTGCACCTTAGTGGCAAGAAATGAAGAGGCATTAAAGGAAGCCATCCGCAAACTGGATACCCAATTGCGCCAGCAACATACTTACCTTGTTGCCGATTTCAGCCAGCCTGATGAACTGAAGAAAGCGATTGAAGCCCATGTGGCTAAAAGCCCGGTTCATATACTTATTAATAATACAGGCGGCCCGGCTGCGGGTCCCATCACCGAGGCCACGGAAGAAGCTTTTCTGAACACCTTCAGTCAGCACCTTATCTGTAATCATATTCTTACCAAAGCGGTCATTCCATCCATGAAGAAAGAGGGGTATGGCCGCATCATCAATATCATTTCCACTTCGGTAAAGATCCCACTGAAGAACCTCGGTGTTTCCAACACTATCCGTGGTGCTGTGGCCAGTTGGTCGAAGACGATGGCAAATGAACTGGGACAGTTTAATATTACTGTCAACAATGTATTACCCGGTTTTACTTCCACAAAACGGCTATCTACCTTAATTGAGAATATTGCGAAGCGGGGAAACACAGTAGTAGATATTGTAGAAAAGAACATGGTCGACGAAGTGCCGATGAAAAGATTTGCAGATGCCTCGGAGATTGCTTCAGTAGCTGCATTTCTCGCCAGTCCCGCTGCCTCCTATGTTAATGGTGCCAGTATTCCTGTTGATGGTGGACGAACAGGCAGCATATAACTTATGTACAAATGAAACTTGAAATCCCATATCACTTAGAGAATTACATCGGTGGCAATCTTATTGGTCCTTTAAGCGGAAATTTTATTGACAATATTGATCCGGCAACTGGTAAGGTGTATGGACAGATCCCGGACTCTCATAAAAAAGATATCGATGCTGCTGTAGCGGCTGCCAAAAAAGCATTTCCATCATGGAGTACTTTGCCTGTAGAAGAGAGATTTAAGGTACTAAACCGCATTGCCGAATTGATAGATGAAAACCTTGAGGAACTTGCATTAGCCGAAACAAATGATAATGGCAAACCGCTTTGGTTAAGTAAGCAGGTAGATATTCCAAGAGCGTCTGCCAACTTCCGCTTTTTTGCCACCGGCATCATGCACTTTGCTACGGAGAGCCACAATATGGAAGACAAGGCGGTGAACTATACGCTTCGTCAGCCCATCGGCATTGTTGGCTGCATCTCTCCCTGGAACCTGCCTTTGTATTTATTTACCTGGAAGATTGCTCCGGCATTAGCTGCGGGTAAGTGTGTGATCGCCAAACCTTCGGAGGTAACTCCTGTAACTGCTTTCCTGCTATCCAGAATTTGTAAAGAAGCTGGTTTGCCTGCCGGTGTGTTGAACATAGTTCATGGAACCGGCCCCGGAGCAGGAGAAGCCATTGTGTCGCATCCGGATGTGAAAGCTATTTCTTTTACCGGAAGTACAAAGGCAGGTGAACGAATTGCCAGCATTGCAGCACCGAAATTTAAAAAACTGTCACTGGAATTAGGCGGTAAAAATCCAGCAATCATTTTTTCCGATTGTGATTGGGACAAAATGATGGCCGATACAATTCGTTCTTCATTTTCTAACCAGGGTGAGATCTGTTTATGCGGCAGCCGCATCCTTATCGAAGAAACAGTGTATGAAAAGTTCAAAACAGATTTTATTGCACGAACAAAAGCATTGACTGTCGGCGATCCGCTGGAAGCTTCTTCAAAACAAGGCGCTATTGTAAGCAAAGTACATTATGAAAAGATCTTACGTTGTATTGATACAGCCAAACAGGAAGGTGGAAAGATTTTGTGCGGCGGTCATCCTGTAAAACCGGAAGGAAGATGTGCGGATGGTTATTTTATTGAACCAACAGTGATCGAAGGATTGGGGCCAAACTGCCATACCAACCAGGAAGAAATATTCGGTCCGGTGGTTACGCTGCAATCGTTCAAAACAGAAGAAGAAGCTTTGCACCTGGCCAATGCCACACATTACGGCCTTGCTGCCACCATCTGGACGCAGGATATTTCAAAAGCCAATCGTATGGCTGCAAAAGTTGAAAGCGGTATCATCTGGATCAATTGCTGGCTGCTCCGCGACCTGCGGACTCCATTTGGTGGTTTGAAGAACAGCGGTGTAGGAAGAGAAGGTGGTTGGGAGGCCTTGCGGTTTTTTACTGAGGCAAAGAATATTTGTATTCAATTGTAGAAGTTGCCACGGGTTTTTAACTCATTTAGTTGCCACGGGTTTTAACCCGTGGTAATAAAAGAACTCTAAACTGGCTTTAGCCAAAAAAGCTATGCGTGAAATCATAAATACAGACAATGCATCCACGCCGCTTGGTGCATACCCGCATGCAAGAAAGGTGGGCAATCTGTTATTCTTGTCCGGTATCGGCCCAAGAAACCCTAAAGACAATTCCATCCCTGGATTAGAATTAGATGCAGAAGGCAATATTGTCAAGTACGATATTGAAGCTGAATGCCATTCCGTGTTCGCCAATATTAAAGCAGTGCTGGAAGCCAGCGGCAGCAGTTGGGATAAGATAATCGACGTGACGGTTTTTCTGACGAATATGAAAAAGGATTTTCCTGTGTACAATAAAATATATGCGGAATACTTTACGTCAGTGCAGGCTTGCAGAACAACAGTGGAAGTAAAGAGTTTGCCTACACCGATAGCCATCGAATTGAAAGTGATCGCAACAATAGATTAGATTTTGGCTAAAGCCGGTTTAAACATCGATCAGTTGCCACGGGCTTAAGCCCGTGGCAACTGAGAAATACATCGGATTGCAGATAAATTGCCCCGGTCTTCAGACCGGGATATACGAGCAGTTCTTAAATGGGCTTTAGCCCAAAATAGATAAAAAATGAATTATCAGAATACATTAGAATTTGCAAAAGACCTGGATGAAAAAGATCCGATGAGAAAATTCCGTACTAAGTTTTTTATTCCTCAACATGATGGGAAAGACAGCATCTATCTCACCGGCAACTCTCTTGGCCTGCAAGCAAAGTCAACCTTAAAGTATGTGCAACAGGAATTAGACGACTGGGCCTCACTCGGTGTGGAAGGACATTTCCAGGCAAAAAATCCCTGGATGCCTTACCATGAAATATTTCCTGCACAATTATCAAAGATCGTTGGATGCAATGAGAATGAAGTGGTGGTGATGAATCAACTGACCGTGAACCTGCATTTGCTGATGGTGACCTTTTACCGGCCAACAAAAGAAAGATACAAGATCATTTGCGAAGCAAAAGCATTTCCTTCCGACCAATATGCATTTGAAACACAGGCAAGATACCACGGCTTGGACCCGGCTGACGCAGTGGTTGAAGTGTCACCACGAGAAGGTGAACATACCTTGCGAACAGAAGATATTCTTTCCACTATCAAACTACATGGAGATAGTGTGGCTGTTGTTTTGTTTGGCGGTGTTAACTATTACACCGGCCAGCTATTTGATATGAAAGCGATAACCGAAGCAGCTCATGCAGTTAGTGCTTACGCCGGTTTCGATCTGGCCCATGCGGCGGGCAATGTAGAATTACATCTGCATGATTGGGATGCAGATTTTGCCTGCTGGTGTTCCTATAAGTATTTAAACAGCGGCCCCGGTGGTGTAGCCGGGGTATATATAAATGAAAATCATATTGCCAATAAAGACCTGCCCCGTTTTGCCGGATGGTGGGGATATAAGAAAGACACCCGTTTCAGAATGGAAAAGGGCTTTGACCCGATTCCCACTGCAGAAGGCTGGCAACTGAGCAATGCGCCAATTCTCTCCATGGCGGCCCACAAAGCGGCATTGGATATATTTGACGAGGCCGGTATTGACCAACTTCATACAAAAAGAAAATTATTGTCCGGTTATTTGCATTATGTATTGAATGATATTAACAGCAGGCAGTCAGAAAAAGTGATAGAGATCATTACACCGGAAAAAGAAAACGAAAGGGGTTGCCAGGTTTCAATGCTGATGCTGAAAAGGGGAAAGGAGATATTTGATGAACTAACAAAGCAGGGAGTGATCGCCGATTGGAGGGAACCAAATGTGATACGGGTGGCGGCAGTGCCATTGTATAATTCGTTTGAAGATGTGTGGCAGTTTGGACAAATTGTTGAAAACACACTTTGAGTATAACATAACAAAAATGAAGTTATGATCGACAAATACCTTTGGATACTTGGTTCTTCGATTTATATTATCCTTGCAGGGCTTCATTTGATCTACACCTTTTTTAGCAATAAGTTTTCAATACGGGATGCAGCGGTGGAAGAAGGAATGAAACGAACTTTTCCCGTATTGACAAAGAAGACGACGGTGTGGAAAGCATGGGTCGGGTTTAATGCAAGCCATAGCATTGGCGGTATTTTTTTTGGCATCATCAATCTTACATATGCCTGCCAGTATTCTTTATTATTGGAAAACTCTGTTTTCCTGGTGCTCCTGACCTGTGCGGTAAGTTATTTCTATCTTTTTTTGGGGTTCAAGTATTGGTTCATCATTCCCCGCACCGGTATCTTAATTTCATCTGTTTGTTTTAGTGTTGCTGCAATAATATTATTGACAAAATGAAAAAAGAAATCACCATAGTCGGCGCCGGTCTTGTGGGCTCTTTGCTTTCCATTTACCTGGCTAAGCGGGGGCATAAGGTCCGCATATTCGAACGCCGCGGCGACATGCGCAAAGAACAAATGAGCGCCGGACGTTCTATCAATCTTGCTTTGAGTGACAGGGGCTTGCTTGCATTAGAGAAAGTTGGTCTGGCAGATGAAATAAGAAAGATCTCCATTCCCATGCATGGCCGTCATATTCACAACCTTGATGGAAGCACCGCCTTTCAACCTTATGGAAAGGAAGGACAATTTATCAACTCCGTTTCAAGAGGCACCTTGAATATGAAACTGATGGACCTGGCAGAACAGCATGGAGTAGAAATTGAATTTAACAGGAAATGCGCTGCTGTTGACTGGAAAAAGCAAACAGCAGATTTTGAGATTTCCAATATGGAATTTCAAACCACCAGCTTTCAATTACTTTTTGGCGCTGATGGCGCTTTCTCCGCTGCCCGCCTGCATCACCAGATGCAGCATGAAAAATTCAATTACCAGCAGTATTATATCGACTGCGGGTATAAGGAACTGACGATCCCGCCAACTGCCTCCGGCGATTTTGCTATGGAAGTAAATGCCCTGCATATCTGGCCCCGTAAGGATTATATGCTGATCGCATTACCCAACCTGGATAAAACATTCACCTGCACCTTATTCTTCCCGTTTGAAGGAGAAGCGTCTTTTTCTAATCTTACTACGAAAGAAAAAGTGAAAGATTTTTTTGAGAAGACATTTCCAGATGCGGTACCGCTGATGCCGGATTATATAAATGAGTTTTTTACTAATCCTGCATCCTCCTTGGTAACGATAAAATGTTTTCCGTGGATACGGGAGGATAAGTTTGCCCTGATCGGTGATGCTGCACATGCTATTGTTCCTTTTTTCGGACAAGGCATGAACTGCGGGTTTGAGGA
>JBEBIF010000686.1:0-1407 GCA_040080515.1 Chitinophagaceae bacterium
GCATCGAGATAAACAGGCTCGAAAACAGGATAGACAGGGCTTTCAGAGACGCCCTCGGTCATCTGTTCGACTCGGTAAAAGACCCTATTCTTATTATCAAGTGGAAAGAAATATATGAGCACCTTGAAGATGCATCGGACAAATGTGAGGATGTTGCCAATATCCTTGAAGCAATAGTCCTTAAAAATGCCTGAGTCCTTCTTTTTACTCCTCTGCGTCATAGTTCTTGCCGTCATTTTTGATTTCATAAACGGTTTCCACGATACGGCAAATGCCATTGCCACATCAGTATCAACCAGGGTTCTATCTCCTAAAGTTGCAGTTACAATGGCCGCTATCTTGAATATGGTCGGAGCATTATCAGGGACTGCGGTTGCCAAGACTGTCGCGTCCGGCCTTGTGGAGGCTGTAAGTATTACACAGGTAACGGTAATTTCCGCATTGATAGCTGCTATTGTGTGGGATTTAATTACCTGGTATCTGGGCCTCCCCACATCTTCAAGCCATGCGATCCTTTCAGGTATTGTGGGGGCTTCCGTGGCCACTTCAGGCATTGCCGTCGTCATCAAACATGGCGTCTATAAGGTTTTTATGGGGTTAATCCTCTCTCCGCTGATTGGATTTGTACTGAGCCTTCTATTGATGTACTTTCTTATATGGTTGTTCAGAAGGTCAACACCGACTCTGGTCAGTTCCCTTTTCGGAAGGCTTCAGATTGTTTCGGCAGCTTATATGGCCTTCAGCCATGGCAGCAACGACGCACAAAAAACAATGGGTATCATTACCATGGCCTTGGTGAGTTATTATAAACTCCCTGATTTCCATGTTCCGTTCTGGGTGATAATAATGTGTGCAACAGCAATGGCATTCGGCACGGCAGCCGGGGGCTGGAGGATTATTAAAACCCTCGGGATGAAACTTGTACATCTCAGACCTATCCACGGCTTTGCCGCAGAGACAGCAGCAGCAACAGTAATCGAAGTCGCATCCAGGATAGGGCTTCCCCTTTCAACTACTCATGTAATCTCATCAACAATCATGGGCGTAGGCGCTTCAAAGAGACTGTCTGCAGTGAAGTGGGGAGTCGGCGGGAACATTGTGCTTGCGTGGATCATAACAATCCCTGCGTGCACAATACTTGCCTGGTCTATATGCAAGGTATTGCATCTGCTTGTAAAATAAATTTCAAAATAAGGCCGGAAGGCGTTTAAAATCCTTTTTGTATAATTTCACTGCACGGTCAAGGACCTGACGCCAGAAATACAGGTCTTCTTTGAAAATAGAACGCAACGGCTTTCCGCTATAAACTTTCATAAACCTGAATAAATCTCTTTTAGTCAGACCGATGTCCATACTTGAGAAAAAAAGTCCTGACAGATCCTTGATGATCCAGCGCCGGGGTGTATG
>JBEBIF010000192.1:0-6787 GCA_040080515.1 Chitinophagaceae bacterium
TCTCCTCATGATAGTTATTTTTCAGCCAGGCTCCATCAACAGACAGGGGGACAGGGAGCCCGGTTGCTTACAGTTACTCTAATTTAGATTTTTTATTTGATATCAGACCGGCGATACTTCCAGTCTGCCGCGGTTAGTACAAACTTTATTTCCCCTTTGCCATACTGGCCAGATTGCTGCCAACCTGCTTTCCGGTAAAACTGTTCTGCTTTGGTACCGGGACTGGTACTCAGCCAAACATCTTTATCTGTTTGTTCAAAATACCAATCCATCATCATATTGTGCAGTTGCTTACCTATACCTCCGCCTTCATGATCAGGATGGATAAAAAGCGCCCATACATTATTATCGGTGATACTTACGATAGCAAATCCCACAATGGTTTCGTTTATTTCACATACCCAGCCTTTGCCCCTGTTGCTGATATAATCTTCTACATCCGTATCAGGAACCAGTGCCGGGTTGGACAACCTATTCTCTTTTACCGAATTTCGGACAACCTGTATCTGTGGTATGTCTGTTATTAGTGCTTCACGGTATATCATTGATTAGATTATTGGACGTATTATGAAAGTCGTGAATAGACAGCCGTGTCTTCAAATTTTCCGCAGAAATAAAAATCTTCTTTAAAGTAAGCTTTCAGTACCAACCGCCGCAATATCAGCCTGTTGGTTTGTAATTGAGGGAAGGGGGCAAAGTTGACTTCATGCATGTTATGGCATTATTAATAGCATTTTGTTCTTATAATTGATAACAAGTAAAGATATTATTTTAGTTTTGTGCCGTAACCAGACCAGTTGGTCTGCAACAGCCCGATTTTAAAGCCTTTGCTGAAGGGTTACCTTTTCACCCGGCAGGTATTAAAGGCAATTGCCTTTCCCGGCTTTATGAAAACTTCCTGCGATACGTTTGCCACCTTTTTTTATTATTCGACACTTTAAACCAAAGAAATGGTACAGAAAACCTATTACAAGACGAAAGATTATTGCAAAGTAAAATTTTCCTTCAAAGTGGAGGAAGCAGAAACTATTGAGATATTGGGCCTTAACCATGACTGGGAAAACGCCGTTACTATGAGCAGGAAGAAAGACGGTACCTTTAGTGCAGATGTGAACCTGCCCAAAGATTCCACTCATGAATTCAAATACCTTATTAATGAAAAAGAATGGGTAAATGAGCCGGAAGCAGACACGGAAAAGCCCAATGTTTACGGCGGTACCAATAGTGTTATTTCCCTTTAGTAAGGGAGGCTTCATATTTTTTCACTGCTTATCGTTGCAATTGCTTCTGAAAAGCCTGGTTCTATTTACCAGGCTTTTCTGCTATCGGGCAATGCCCGGTGCCTCATATCAGTTCATTAATATAATGCTGCAAAACGATTGCGGATAAAATACATTACCTTTAATCAAATCTGCCGAAAACAATAGCACCATTTCTGCAGATATACTCTCCCCTTACTTACCGGAAAAACACATTTTTTTAACTAAATATCAAACCATTATGGCAGAAACCTGGAATAAAAAAGAAAGAGAAAAGAAAAAACAACAAAACAAAAAAGAAAAAGCGGAACGCAAACAGGAACGCAAAGAGAATTCAAAAGAAGGCAAAGGTCTGGATGACATGCTTGCCTACCTGGATGAAAATGGCAACCTGACTTCGCAGCCGCCCGATCCCCGGAAAAAAATAAATGTCAAACTGGAAGATATAGAGATCGGTGTACCAAAGCAGCAGCCGGTAAATCCTGAAGACCTGATCCGCAAAGGTGTCGTTACCTTTTTTAATGATTCAAAAGGATACGGTTTTATTAAGGACATGGAAACACAGGAGAGTGTCTTTGTACATATCAACTCACTCACAGAAGAAGTAAGAGAACATAATAAAGTGACCTTCGAGGTGGAAATGGGCCCTAAAGGCGCCAATGCCGTGAATGTTAAGTTGGTAAAATAATCAGAGGTACCAGGGAACAGCGTGCGGCGAAACAGCAAAATGCACTTTGTCACCCGCAGCGAAATGATTGTGATCTGCTTTCATACGGATCAGCTGTCCCTCATAAAGAACATCAATAGTATAATAGCCGCCCCGGAATAAACTTTTCTGTACGGTACCACTGAACGCAGCAGAACCGGAAGTAATACTTACTGCTTCCGGCCGGAGAAAACGCTTTTTACCGTTTACATCCATCCCGCTTCCACCAGAAAATTGAATTAAATTATACTCCCCAAAAAGCCCGGCACAATATTCCGTTGCCGGGAAATGAAATATTTCTTCCGGCGGCCCTTCTTGTATTAGCTGCCCTCCTTTTAATACCAATATCCAATCTGCCCAGGAAAGCACATCTGCCGGATCATGTGAAACAAGCAGACAGGTAAGATGAAGGCGGGTGCCAATGTCTTCTATAACATTTTTGATGATCGTTTTGTGCAGTGCATCCAGGTTGGAATAAGGTTCATCCAGCAATAAAAGCCGTGGGGAAGTTACCAGCACTCTTGCTAAGGCTACCCGCTGTCTTTCACCACCAGACAACTGATCTGTTTTCCGTTTTAAAAGATGTTCTATCCGGCAGACTGAATAGATAGTTGCAGCTTCATCATCCGTCAATAAATTTTTTGACCCCAGTTCCTCTTCCACCCGGTAGTTATTCCGTAATTCAAAATGCTGGCTGAGGTAAGCAATTTGCGGATGGCCGGGGATCAATTTTTCGAACGGGCCTGTCACTTTTTTATCTTCAAACAGAATTTCTCCAGCATCAGGCTGTGTCAGCCCGGCTATCATTTTCAGCAAGGTGGTTTTACCAGAACCGGTTTCACCAGCCACTGCTATTTTTTGAAAGGGCGTTTGTTGGAATGAAATATCCCTGACAATATAATTGCCGCCTTCTTTCTTACCAATACTGTTGACCGTTAAAAATGCCATGTCCGAAAATAAATCACTAATCTTTCTTCATCTCCGTTTTCTTTGGATCGGGCAACAGCCTGAAATAGGTGGCTTTGAAACGATTATTGACCACACTACCCTGCACTTCTGCTTTTCGAACCGCTTCGCAAAAACCATCATTGGCATGTGCATCACCATGCTCATCTATAGAAGTGCCATCAACAAAATAAGACTTGCCATTAATCCGAACTGCAAGGTGACAGCCTTTCCCTTCCATCTTGAACTGGCATTCACCACAAGATGCTTCCACCAATTGTATTTTTTTAGTGGAATCGGGAACTGATACCCTGCTTCCAACAGTTTGAGCTGACAAGGAACTTGCCAAAAAGAGGAACACTGCAATTGCAACAACATATCGCATAACAAACATTTTAGGTAGTGCAAATCTAAGCAATTACCTTTTTCAAATCTTCAGTTGCCCCTGGAAAAGGACTACCTTACCCGGCTAACCCGTAAAATGAAAAATCAATTTGATGAAATAATTGACAGTTACCTGGAAAATAAGGTAGGCATAGATACCTGCTTTATGACTGAACGGCTGTCAGATGGATTACAAGCCAATATCCTTCAATTGCAAAATAACGGACAGTTGACACCAGCCGGAATTGGGAATGATGTATTGAAATATGTGCATCAGCAAACGAGGGGTGATAAGATCTGCTGGCTGGATAAGCAGAACCACAATCCATTTGAAGATGAATTTCTGCATTTGGCAGAAGATTTTATTGCTTACCTGAATGCCACCTGTTATACCGGCATCAATGCCTGTGAGTTTCATTATGCCGTATATGAAGAGGGCAGTTTTTATAAACGGCACAAGGACCAGTTTAAGAACAACAGCAACCGGAAATATTCCCTGATCAGTTATTTAAATACAGGCTGGCTGGAAGAAGATGGCGGTCAGTTGATGATCTACCGGGAAAAAGAAATACAACGCATACTTCCGCAATCGCAAAAAGCAGTGTTCTTTAAAAGTGATGAAATGGAACATGAAGTAGCTGTTACCAGCCGTCGCAGACTGAGCGTAACTGGCTGGCTGAAGTGCATATAGATACAGTTACATTGATACCGGTTCATCTTCAGCTAACGATCTTTTGGAAAGAATTCCGTGCATTGGTTATTAATAGCGTACATTTACACGGTGATAAAAAGCATTTTCAACATTTAGTCCTGATCGGTTTCAATTCTTACTCTTCGTCTTAGTAATAGTTATTCTCCTCTCTACTCTTTGCTGCGTTATTTATCATTAGTATTTCTATTTGTTTAATTTTAAAATTTCAACGTATGAACATGTATGAGTCAAACCTCAGCTTTCACACCGGTGATGATGAACTGAGAAAATTATTCGAGCAATTCGGCGCAGTATCTTCTGCAAAAGTGATCACTGAAAGAGAATCTGGCCGCAGCCGTGGGTTTGGATTTGTGGAAATGGGCAGTGATGATGAATCTAAAGAAGCTATGAAAGGGCTGAATAACAAAGAAATTGAAGGCAGGGCCATTTCTGTAACGGTTGCAAAAGAGAAATCTGTACGGACCGATAATAAGAGGTGGTAACTGATACAAGATCATCCCGGCCTGGCAACGGGCCTTTTTTAATATCTCCTCTGCTGTTGTTGCCTCACGGGCACAACAAATGAAAGCATTGCCGCTTTCGAAAAAACAATATAATGTCAACCATTTTACAATTAGTGAATGCAGATAAAAGTCTCAGTAATATGACAGAAGGGCTTAAAGCAGCACAACTGGAAGAAACGCTGAACGGTTTCGGACCCTTTACTATACTGGCGCCAATAAATCTCGCTTTCGGAAAACTGGCTCTCCCCGACACCCTGGAAAACCTGGTGAAAGAGAGTAAGGACAACACTAAGCTATCAGATCTTCTTTCATTTCATGTTATCACTGGAAAGAAGATGCTGCGGGATTTCAGAGACGGCCAAAAGTTGCAAACAGTAGGTGGCCGGGAACTGACAGTAACCGTTAAAGATGGCGAAGTTCAGATCAACGGCGCCCGGATTCTGGCCAAAGACAGGCAGGGATCCAACGGTGTGGTACATTCCATTGACCGGGTAAACCTTCTTTCCTGACCATCTTTGCTGCCGGCCCCTTAACTTGAAATGAAACGTAAATGACACACGATACCATAACACAATTTGTTTGTTTTATCACCAATCTCAACTTTGATGATTTTATTCCCGCATGGGAACATTTTTCAAAGGAATTGAAGAGCAAGAAGAATAATCCTGCTTTGCTAATGCAAATTGCTGAAACAAAGACCAAGTACCGCTATATCTCACAACACGAATGGCCGGAAAAAGATTTTCACTTTTCATTTATGAATGAAAAAAAGGCAGAGCATTTTCCAGATCATAATGCACGGGTTGTGCAAATTGGTGGCTACACCCTCGTGGAAAACATAAAGAAACAACCGAAAGAGGAGCATACCATTAAATTGCTGGCATTTATCGGTCACAATGAAACAGACATTGCATTTTATTCCGCATTACCGGGCTATCATCAGCTAAGGATTCACCAGGCCTATTATGAAAGCTGCATGTATGGTTTTGTGCTTCAGTATTCCGTTTCTGAAACCAATGCACCTGAATTGCTGGCTCAATTAAAGCAACGTGCAGGCGTGGAGTTGGGTATCTATAAAGAAGCCCTTGTACAGCATGCATAACCGGAACGCTTATTCCAGCTTTCCTTCTTTCTTTGTCAATGAGAAGAACTTATCCAGTTTGCTTCCCAGCGCTTCTTCAAAAGCTGCCTGCATATCTTCCGGTTGCGGATGCTTGAATTTCCATTTATTAAAATAATTATGGATCGCCTCCTCCACTTTCTCCCAGCCAGCCGCTTTTTCCAAAACATACATCCAGGTGGCTGTCTTTACGTATGATATAAGGCCATACTCATCACTGTTGGGAAATTTATCAGCTGGAATATCCATTGCTGACTCCATCGGTATATTCTGTTCAATTACGGTATAGACCGTTCTCAGAAATTCATCCAATGGCATTTTTTTAATTTCAGCAGGGATCGCATCTCCAAATATGGAATTGCCCCTGTATTTCTCTGCCTCATAGCGGAACTGAAAATAGGTATTCAATCCTTCATCCATCCAGGTATGTTTCCGTTCATTACTGCCAAGCATGGACATAAACCAGTTGTGCCCGATCTCATGCACTATCACTGCATCCAATCGCTCCCTGTTAGCATCCGGGCTGGTGATCAATGTTACCATCGGGTATTCCATTCCCCCGCTTGAATTGTTTTTTGGCCCTTCCACCACCTGCACCACGGGATAACCGTATTCCCCCACCCAATTGCTGTAAGCTCTTACACCATCTTCCACATAGTCAATACTATTATTCCAGATCGTTCCTTTTTTATTATGATAATAAGAAAAAGCATCAATAATCTTCCCCGTCTGCAATTTCACCGTATCATACTGTATCACAAAATCCTTATCGGCAAACCAGGCGAAGTCGGGCACTTGCTCCGCATAATAATTCAATGTTTTCTTTGCAGTCTTATCTGCAGGAACATATAAAACTGGTTTGCCTTTCCGGTCGGCGGCATTTTCTGCACCTGCTTTTTTGTATGCCTCCAGTTCTTCCTTTGTTTGTAAAGTACCGGTGGCCCCTACTATATATTCGGATGGAAGTGTAATACTTACAGAATAGGTAGCGAATTCACTGTAGAATTCGCCCATGTCCAGATAGGGAAATTCATGCCAGCCGCTTTTATCAAATACTGCCGGTTTGGGATACCATTGACAAGCCATAAATTCTCCATCAGCATAACCTGATCTTGAAAAGTATGGTGGAAGTTTTACAGTAAAAGGTGTCGAGATCGT
>JBEBIF010000193.1:0-6783 GCA_040080515.1 Chitinophagaceae bacterium
ATATCAGCAACTGAATGCATCTGCAGAAGAACAAAAGGTGGAAGTGGAATTATATAAATTAAAAGAACGCATCAATCAGGTATATCTTGGTATTCTTTACCTCGATGAGCAGTTAAAACAGGTGGACCTGGTAAAGGCGGATATTAATACCGGTATCAAAAGAATTGAAGCGCAGGTGGCAAACGGAGTGGCTTTTCGATCCAGTCTGAATATGCTGAAAGCGGAGTTGCTGAAGACAGACCAGCGCACCATTGAATTACAATCATCCCGCAAAGGATTTGTAGATGTACTGTCTCTTTTTCTCGGGCAGCCGCTTACTGCAGATGTGCAACTGGAAAAACCGCTGCCGCCTGCTGCAACCATCACTGTAGAAATAGCGAGACCTGAATTGAAACTGTATTCAGAACAATCCAAACTGATCAGCCAGCAGGACAAACTGATCACGGCTAAGAATTTGCCAAAGGCCAGTGTTTTCTTGCAGGGCGGTTACGGTCGTCCCGGGTTAAACCAGTTAAAGAATGAGTTTGACTTTTATTATATCGGTGGTCTCCGGCTCAACTGGTCACTCGGAGGGTTATATACCAAAAAGAAGGAAAAGGAACTAACGGCGGTCAACAAACAAATTGTAGAAGTGCAGAAAGAGACCTTTTTGCTGAATACCAACACACAATTAAAACAACAGTTTGCAGAAATAGAGAAATTGGAAAAATTGATAACTACAGATAGTGAGATCATCAGCCTGCGGGTAAGTGTAAAAGATGCTGCAAAGGCACAATTAGAAAACGGGGTGATAACAGCCAATGATTACCTGAAAGAAATAAATGCAGAAGACCAGGCCCGGCAATCATTGATCACACACCAGCTGCAATTACTGCAGGCACAAATAAATTATAATACTATTTCTGGAAAACAATAACCGACATATTTATGAAGAAGATACTTTTTGCTCTTAGCACAGCATCCATAGTTCTGATAACAGGTTGCAACAAAAACGGAAAGGACTTTGATGCTTCCGGAACATTTGAAGCAGAAGAAACAATTGTTTCATCAGAATTATCCGGCAAGATACTTTCCCTGGATGTTTCCGAAGGTGCTTTACTTGTAAAGGACAGTATAATAGGAACAGTAGATGCCGTTAATGTTTCCCTGCAACAGGAACAGGTGGAAGCCAGCATCAGGGCGCTGAATGAAAAGACAGCAGATGCAGGGCCGCAAATTCAATTACTGCAGGACCAGCTGGCCGTTCAGCAATCGCAGTTGAATAACCTGCAGCATGAAAAGAGCCGGGTGGAGAACCTGTTGAAAGCTGATGCCGCCACTTGTAAACAACTTGATGACATCAACTAACAAATAGATGTGTCAAGAAAACAAATGAATGTAACGCAGCAACAAATAGCTGTACAAAAGAATAATATCGCTACGCAAAACCGCAGCATCCTCAGTGAAGCTGATCCTTTGAAAAAGCGGGTGGCCCAATTGAAAGACCAGGCAGGCAAAGCCAATATTGTTAATCCCGTTACCGGTACGGTGATCACCAAGTATGCAGAAACGGGTGAAGTGACCACTGCCGGAAAAGCGTTGTATAAGATCGCCGATCTGTCATCACTTCATCTAAGGGCCTATATCACAGGGGTGCAGCTATCACAGGTTAAATTAAATCAATCCGTGAAAGTAATGATCGATGACGGAGCGAAAAAGTATAAGGAATACACGGGAACAATTGTATGGATATCAGACAAAGCAGAGTTCACACCAAAGACCATTCAGACAAAAGAAGAGCGGGCCAACCTGGTGTATGCCATAAAAGTAAAGGTGAAAAATGACGGCTATTTAAAGATCGGGATGTACGGCGAAGTGAAACTAGATAATAGATGATAGATAATAGATGATAGTTCTTTAAAGCAACGGGAACCCGACAGAGGTTCAATATCGGTAGCTGTGGAATTTAACCTGGGGAATCAAATGATGAATCAAAATTCCGAACCCCGTCCGCCGGACCCTGCGGGTAGGGGTTCAATGTCAATAGCCCGGGGTTTTAACCCCGGGAACGAAAAGAACGGAATGATATGGAACCCCGTAGGGGTTCCACGTTGACGAATAGAATTACCGGACGTACAAGAGTGCGACGCAAGGGACGATGCCATGAAAGGCTGAAGCTGGTACAAAAAAAATAAAAATGAATTCAGTTATAGTTGAAAATATTATCAAGACCTACGGTAAGAAAAAGGACGTAACTGCTTTAAGTGATATTTCTTTTGAAGTGCCACAGGGAGAATTGTTTGGGGTGATCGGTCCTGATGGCGCCGGTAAAACCTCCCTGTTCCGGATACTCACCACTTTGTTACTGGCTGATAGTGGCAAAGCCATTGTGGATGGATTTGATGTGGTGAAGGATTATAAAGCCATCCGTAAACGGGTGGGGTATATGCCGGGAAAATTTTCATTATATCCTGATCTGTCCGTAGAAGAGAACCTGGACTTCTTCGCCACTATTTTTAATACCAGCATTGAAAAGAATTATGATCTTATTAAAGATATCTATGTGCAAATCGAACCGTTCAAAAAAAGGAAAGCAGGAAAATTGTCCGGTGGTATGAAACAAAAACTGGCGCTGAGTTGCGCTTTGATACACCGTCCCTCTGTTTTATTTCTTGATGAACCAACTACCGGTGTGGATGCCGTATCTAGAAAAGAATTTTGGGAAATGCTAAAGGGGTTGAAAGAGCAGGGCATCACCATCCTTGTATCCACACCCTATATGGATGAAGCGGCGCTGTGCGATAAAGTGGCATTGATACAGAATGGTAAAATTTTATCCATTAACACCCCGCAGGGAATTGTAAATAGTTTTTCAAACCCATTACTGGCGGTAAAATCAAACCATATGCTGCACCTGTTGAATGAACTGCAAGAGCTGGATGCAGTAAAAGATGCTTATCCCTTTGGAGAGTATCATCATGTGGTATTGAAAGAGGAATCAGGATTAGCAGAGTTAAAGCAATTGATCAGCGCCAGGAAAAATGAGAATGCTTCAATAGAAGAAGTGAAACCGGATATTGAAGACTGTTTCATCGCATTAATGAAAAATTGAAATGAATACCGATAAAGTCATAACAGCAGATCAACTCACCAAACGGTTTGGCGATTTTGTGGCCGTGGACCATATCAGCTTTGATGTACACAAAGGAGAGATATTTGGTTTTTTGGGTGCAAACGGCGCAGGCAAGACCACCGCTATGCGCATGCTATGCGGATTATCCTTACCTACATCCGGCAAAGCAACCGTGGCAGGGTTTGATGTATTTAAAGAAAATGAAAAGATTAAGAAGAGTATTGGCTACATGAGCCAGAAATTTTCTTTGTATGAAGACCTGACGGTAAAAGAAAATATGCGTTTCTATGGCGGCATTTATGGTATGACGGATGAATTCATAAAACAAAAGACCGCTTTTATCCTGGAGCATTTGCACCTGGAAAAAGAAGGAAATAAACTGGTAAAGGCATTGCCATTAGGATGGAAACAAAAACTGGCATTTTCTGTGGCCATCTTTCATGAACCGGGAATCGTTTTTTTGGATGAACCAACCGGTGGTGTGGACCCGGTAACGAGGCGGGAATTCTGGAACATGATCTACCAGGCTTCCGATATGGGCATTACCATATTCGTTACCACTCACTATATGGATGAAGCGGAGTATTGCAATCGTGTCAGCATCATGGTGGATGGCAAAATTGAAGCACTGGACACGCCATCAGAGTTGAAAAGAATATACGAAACAAGATCAATGGATGAGGTGTTTTTAAAATTAGCGAGAAAAGCGGTGCGGTCAGCCGATTAAATTTAAGTATGAAGCAGTTTTTTGCATTTGTAAAAAAAGAATTTTACCACATCTGGCGGGATAAACGAACCATGTTTATTCTGCTTGGGATGCCTGTAGTGCAGATCGTGATATTTGGATTTGCATTGACCAACGAAGTAAAAAATTCAAAGATCGCTGTGCTGGATAATTCAAAAGACGAAGCCACTACTTCACTTATAGCCCAACTGGATGCCAGCCGCTATTTCGATCTTGAAAAGAACCTTGTTTCCTACGACCAGGTGGAAGAAGAATTCAAACAGGGAAAAATAAAACTGGCTATTGTATTTCCCCCGCATTTCAGCGAAGACCTTCAGCACCTCAATAAAGCACAGGTGCAATTGATAGCCGATGCATCAGACCCTAATGTGGCCAATACACTGACCAATTATGCTTCGGCTGTTATCATGGATTATCAAAACCGTATAACAGATAACCGGAAGCTGCCCTATACCATCAATACTGAAATGCGGATGCTTTACAATCCTCAGTTGAAAGGGGCCTTCAATTTTGTACCGGGAGTAATGGCGATGGTGTTGTTGCTGGTTTGCACGATGATGACCGCCATCACCATTGTAAAAGAAAAAGAAATGGGAACGATGGAGATCATGCTGGTATCGCCCATGCGGCCGCAACTGGTGGTCATTGCAAAAGCAGTTCCTTACCTGTTATTGTCTGTAGTTAATATTGGGACCATATTATTATTAAGTGTGTTCGCTTTGGAAATGCCCATTAACGGCAGCCTTTTCTTGCTCGTATTCGAAAGTATTTTGTTCACACTGGTATCCTTGTCACTGGGTTTGCTGATATCCTCCGGTGCAGAATCGCAGCAAACAGCCATGTTCATATCATTAGTGGCATTGTTTTTACCAACCATTATGCTCAGCGGTTTTATGTTCCCTATTGAAAATATGCCATTACCATTGCGGATCGTTTCCAACATCGTTCCAGCCAAATGGTATTACAGCATTGTAAAATCAGTAATGATAAAAGGATTGGGCATTGGCGCCATCTGGAAAGAGACATTGATACTCGGAGGTATGATGGTCTTCTTTTTAACGATGGCCATTAAGAAATTTAAAATCCGGCTGGCATGAAAAATGTTTTTTTTACCAGCATTAGTTTTTCATGGCATCGTCCCTTGCGTCGCACTCTTGTACGTCCCGTAATTCTATTCAGCAAAACAGCAGCAATCAGGTAATATGAGGACACTTAAATTTTTATTGCAAAAAGAATTCCGGCAAATATTCCGGGATCCGTCCATTCTCCGGATCATACTGGTGATGCCCGTCATCCAATTACTTATATTACCCTGGGCCGCTGATTATGAAATGAAGAATATCAAACTGGCGGTGGTTAACCAGGACCATTCGGATTATTCCCGTCAGCTGATCAACAAGATCACTTCTTCTGGTTATTTCATCCTAACCGAGTACACCGCCTCGTATGATGCCTCACTCCGGCAGATTGAGAAGGATAAGGCAGACCTGGTATTGCAGATACCGCTGCACTTTGAAAAGAACATGGTAAAAGAAGATGAAGCCGGACTTTTCATGGCGGTGAATGCGATCAACGGTGTAAAAGCGAATATCGGCAGTGCGTACCTGCGAACCATTATCCAGGATTATAACCGGGAAGTACGGACTGAATGGATACAGTTTCCCCGCTTCAGCCCGGAAACACAAATCGAGATCACCACATCAAATTGGTTCAACCCGTTGATGAACTATAAATACTTCATGGTGCCTGGCATCCTGGTCATACTGCTTACCATGGTAGGCTCCAACCTGGCGGCCATAAATATTGTAAAGGAAAAGGAGATCGGAACGATAGAGCAGATAAATGTAACACCGATAAAGAAATATCATTTTGTATTGGGCAAGCTTATTCCTTTCTGGATACTGGGATTGGTAGTGCTGACGATGGGGCTAACGATCTCCCGGTTGTTTTATGGGATCATCCCGGCAGGAAGTTTTCTTACTATTTACATATTTGCAGCCATATATCTTCTGGCCGTGCTGGGGCTGGGGTTGCTGGTATCCACCTATTCGAGCAACCAGCAGCAGGCCATGTTACTATCCTTCTTTATGATGATGATCTTCATCCTGCTGGGCGGGCTATACACTTCCATCGACAGTATGCCGGAATGGGCGAAATGGATCACTAAGTTCAACCCCGTTTCCTATTTTATTGAAGTGATGCGGATGGTCATATTAAAAGGGAGTTCACTGGCCGATATACGGTATCACATCTATGCCATGCTGGGATTTGCGGTGGTGTTTAATGGTTGGGCAGTTTTGAGTTACCGAAAAAGAAGCTAACGGGAAAAAAGAAAGGCCATTCTGCATTGCAAAATGGCCTGTACTGATTTATACGGGAGATCTTATTTTCCTTCGGAAGCAGCTTCACATTTTTCCACTTCTTTTCCTACTTCTTCCATAAAGGCTTTGTTGTCTTTGTATTTGGCTTCCATTGCGTCTTCAAATTTTTTCCGGGCAGCTTCTGCCGCTTCTTTGGCTGGGCCTTCTGCTTTAAATGCCTTAGCGTTTAATTCACACCATTCTTTGGCAATAGAGGCAGCGGATTCTTTTTTGCTTCCACAGGAAACAAGGGTTAAGCAAAAAATGGACACTACGAAGGCTGTTACTGTTTTTTTCATGAGTTTGTTGGTTTTTGATTAATGTGGAACTGTAAAATACACTTTTTTGGAAATAAGGCAAATTCCCGGAGTTTTTCTCAAAAGTGATTCCCGGTTTTTTCTAAAGTTTTTTTATATTCGGAGAAATAAAACGACTTGCTATGCTAAAAATCGGACATCTCAAATCTGGCGACATTATCAGTATCAATGATGAAGGCGTAATGCGGGAAGGAACGGTGGTAAGTGTAAGTCATGAAGAAAACCAGGCCCTGGTAAATAACGGGGTCC
>JBEBIF010000687.1:0-1402 GCA_040080515.1 Chitinophagaceae bacterium
GTAGCCAAAGGGCAACTGAATGAAGCGGCGGGAACTGTTGATAATGCCGTGGTGATCTTCCGCGCCACTCCTGCATTAAAGAGTTCGTTACATTTTGGTTCCCGTTTGATATTTGATAAAGATGGTAACCTGTTTGTGAGTACGGGTGAACGTTCGGTTAATGAAGGACGAAAGCAGGCACAATGGCTGCACTCTGGTTTGGGTAAGATCTTTAAGATCACCAAAGATGGCAAACCAGCTCCCGGCAATCCTTTTATCAACCAGAAAGATGCGATGCCGGAAATATATGCGTATGGTATCCGTAATGCGCAAAGCCTGGACATTCACCCGGTGACTGGCGAGTTGTGGGAAGCAGAGTTTGGTCCCCGTGGTGGTGATGAACTGAATATCATTAAAGCGGGTAAGAATTATGGCTGGCCCATTATCACTTACGGTATTGAATATAGCGGCGGCGAAGTAGGTGATGGCATTCAGCAGAAAGCAGGTATGGAACAACCGGTTTATTACTGGGACCCGGTGCTTTCTCCCGGTGGTATGGCTTTTTATAAAAGCAAAACCATTCCGGAATGGGAGAATAACCTGTTCATCTGCGGCCTCAGCAGCTCTCATATTGCACGGCTGGTAATAGTCAATAACAAAGTGGTGGGTGAAGAACGGCTGCTTGTTGATAAAACAGAACGGTTTCGTGATGTGACCTATCATAACGGCGCCCTTTACACCGTTACCGATATGGGCAACCTGTATAAGATCAGTAAGAAATAACGTAGAGCGGTTAAGGAAACTGCAATGCTGATAGTTTTGCCAATAACATTTTCTTTTCTATTGCAACATACCGGGGGCTTTAGTAGTGTATCAGTCTAAAAACTGGTTGCCGTAAAATACTTTTGAACCACATAGTACATAGTGCACAGAGAAATGCACACATAGACAATCACTATGTGAAATGCTATGCTATCTATGTACTATGTGGTTCCTGCTTATTTCAATATGACCCACTACCGGAGTCTGCTCCGCGACAGGCCGTAAGCAAACTCCGGGGAAGAAAATGGATGGAGTACTTTTTGTACCCTCCTGATCATGGATCAAGAATAACACTCCACCAAACTGCCAGCAGACCGATAAAGAGAACAGCAAAATAGATCCAGCCCAGGATAGGAACGATCAGTGCGGCTAATTTTGCCAACAATCTTTCTGCTACTTCCCGTCCTACTTTGCGGATCAGCCAGCTCCTGAATGCACGGCTGGTAAGCCTGTTGAAAATTCTTTCCAGTAACCGCATCAGCCTGAGTTCTGCACGACGGTAAGCAGGTGAACCCTTTCCTCTTTTTCTTTCTTCTGCCAATTCCCGCAGCGCCTTAAACAGGTCGTCCACATCAGCACCGAGGAATTCGATCAACAGATC
>JBEBIF010000194.1:0-6758 GCA_040080515.1 Chitinophagaceae bacterium
TTAATGCAAATTCATCATAGGCTGTTGTAAAGATCACCTGTGGCGTTCTTTCTAATTGTGCCAGCATATCAAACCCGGTTTTTCCCGGCATCTGTATGTCAAGGAAGATCAGGTCAGGATGCAAGCTTTCTATTTTGCTGATCCCTTCTTCTGCATTTGCTGCTTCATCCACTATTTCCACCTCGGGAAAATCCTGTAACAATTTTTTTAATTCCGTTCTGGCAAGACGCTCATCGTCAATAATAATTGCTTTCATGTGTTCTTTTTTAGTATAAAAATCTGTACCGGGTGCCATAAAATTAAATAGTGCTCTAGGTTAATTTATTAATGATCTGCAACAGGTATCAGCACCCTGGCTTCTACCAGCGAACCATTTACCTGTTTTATTTCAAATGAAGATTTATCGCCGTAAAGTAAATTCAGCCGGTTGGTGGTACTGGAAAGACCGAAGCCTTCTGTATTCACTTTCCCATTCAGCTGCCCTGTATTTTGCACCACGAGTTGATGAAAATCTCCTTTAAAATCTGATATGACCTTTACCAACCCGCCTGTTATTTGTTTACTGATGCCGTGCTTGATGGCATTCTCCACCAGTGTTTGCAGCATCATAGGCGGTACGGGTTGATTTAATGTGTCCTCGTCAATCTCATACTCCACCCGTAGCCGGTCTTCAAAGCGCATATTTTCCAATGCAAGATAATCTTTAACAATACTGAGTTCTTTTTCCAACGGTACGGTCTCTATCTTTTCCACCTGCATGCTGCTGCGCAGGATGTTGCTAAGTTCCGTCACAGCCTTTCGGGCCCGCTGAGGATTTTCATCCACCAGTGCCCGGATACTGTTCAATGAGTTAAATATAAAATGCGGATTGATATGTGCCTTGATAGTTTGCAGTTCCAGTTCCTTTACCAGTGATTCCAGGCGAAGGGTGTCCAGTTGCTGTTTACGGCTTTTAGTAATGTAGTGATAAATAAAATACAGCAGGTTCCATATAAAAAAGTAGATAAAGAAATTAAACACTCCACTGGCAATCAGCAGGATCTTATTATTCAAAAACTCTTTCTCCCTTTTATTAAAAAGGTTAAACTGTTGCAACAGTTCGGTATAGAAAAAAGCCCCTGTCACCGAAAAGACAAAGGTGATGAGCAGGAAAATAAGCAATTGCCTTTCTAATTTCTTTTGCAATACGTTCAGGCTGATGATCACCATCCGCATCAGGTGGGTGAGGATGAGGCCCAGGCCCACAAAAAAACCAATTCTTCCGAGTACCAGTTCTACATCCGCTGTTGTTTTCAGCTGATCGAATGAGTACGCAAAAAAAATGCTGATGAGGGCAAAACCACCCCATCCAATTACCTGGAATATCCAATATCTTGGTTTACCGAACCACATAAGGCAAATCTAATCAATCCTTTCCCGGCCTCCCTGCCAAATATATCAGTGGCACCATTCGTTTACAGATGGAACTTTTACCACCCGGGAAGCAACTCTTAATTACTGTATTACAGAACCTTCCTGCCTGAAAAATTGTTAGACAATCTTTAGCAAAAAAGGCTGAGCGGAAAATACTAATTTTACAGCGGCCCAAACAAAGAATTTAAGGGCAGCCGATTCATACAAAACAGCTAAATGGAAATCATACCCGGACCACTCCTTAAAACCATTGATTCACCGGCGGATCTGAAAAAATTACCCCGTGAAAAATTACACCAGGTTTGCGATGAGCTGCGCCAGTATATTATTGATGTAGTAAGTGTCCATGGAGGCCATTTTGGCGCCAGCCTGGGGGTGGTGGAACTTACAACAGCATTGCATTATGTTTACAATACCCCTTATGATCAGCTGGTGTGGGATGTGGGCCATCAGGCCTACGGGCATAAGATACTGACCGGCAGAAGAGACAATTTCCCTACCAACAGAAAATATCATGGCCTCAGCGGCTTTCCTAAAAGAAGCGAAAGTGAATATGACACTTTTGGTGTTGGCCATTCATCCACCTCCATTTCTGCTGCCCTGGGCATGGCAATGGCAGCAAAATATAAAGGAGAGAAAGACAGAAAAGTGGTTGCCGTAATCGGCGACGGGGCGATGACAGCCGGTTTGGCATTTGAAGGAATGAACCATGCCGGTGTGGCCGATACAGATATGCTGATCGTACTGAACGACAATTGCATGGGTATTGACCCCAATGTTGGCGCTTTAAAAGAATACCTGACTGATATTACCACCTCGCCGACCTACAACAAAGTGAAAGATGATGTCTGGAAGTTGCTGGGCAAATTACCCATTGGTAAAAATTTCAGCCGTGCTATGGCACATAAGCTTACTGATGGTTTGAAAGGAATGGTAAGCAGCAGTGCCAATTTATTTGAAGCATTAAAGCTTCGTTACTTTGGTCCGATTGACGGGCACAATGTGGCCAAGCTGGTAGATACCCTGAAAGATCTCCGGAATATTCCCGGGCCAAAAATTCTGCATATTGTTACCACAAAAGGTAAAGGCTATGCACTGGCAGAAAAAGACCAGACCAGGTGGCATGCACCAGGACTCTTTGACAAAGTGACCGGGGAAATACAAAAAAAGAAATTCGATCTGCCCCAACCACCCAAGTACCAGGATGTATTTGGTCATACTATCATTGAACTGGCAGAAAAGAATGCGGCCATCTTTGCTATTACTCCTGCCATGCCTTCGGGTTCTTCTTTAAAATATATGATGGAGAAAATGCCCCACCGTGCTTTTGATGTGGGCATTGCCGAACAGCATGCCGTTACCGTTAGTGCCGGCATGGCCACACAAGGGATGAAGGTATTCTGTAATATTTACTCCTCCTTCATGCAACGGGCATACGACCAGGTAGTACATGATGTGGCTATACAAAAACTGCCTGTCATATTTTGTTTGGACAGAGCCGGGTTAGTTGGTGATGACGGGCCCACACATCACGGTTGTTATGATATTGCTTATTTCCGCTGCATTCCGAATATGGTCATCAGCGCACCAATGAATGAAAGTGAATTGAGGAACCTGATGTACACCGCCCAATTGGAATCCACCCGGCTGCCTTTTGTGATCCGCTATCCAAGAGGCGAAGGAGTACTTTCGGAGTGGAAAACGGAAATGAAAGAAATTGAAATTGGGAAAGGCAGAAAAATAAAGGATGGGAAAGACGTTGCTATACTTTCCCTGGGACATCCCGGAAATTTTGCCGCAGCGGCCATCAGGGATCTGAAAAGTGATGGCATAACGCCTGCACATTATGATATGCGTTTCGCCAAACCTTTGGATGAGGCATTACTGCATGAAGTTTTTTCCCGGTTTGAAAAAATAATTACTGTAGAAGACGGAACGATAGTGGGAGGTTTGGGATCGGCTATCCTTGAATTTATGAATGAGCACCACTACAAAGCGGAAGTGAAGATATTGGGCATCCCGGATAAGTTGGTGGAGCATGGAACTCCGAAAGAATTACAACAGGAATGTGGTTATGATGCCCGGGCAATTGCAGAAGCTGTAAGAGAGTTGATGAAAGATAATGTAACCACACAGATTTTTCAATAAACCGAACTGGTGATTGTTGCTTATCAGTTCAATTTTCAACAGGCAATAAGGTGCTTAGCTTCACCTCTTTTTCTTTACCTCTTAATTGAATGGAACCCAAATATTGTGTGGTATAATTCCCTTCCAGTTGCAGCATACTGATCAAATCATCAGAGGTGATGATCTCAGCATTATACTCCTTACATTTCCCCTGGATGCGGCTGGTAGTGTTGAGCACATCGCCTGAAAAAGTGATATCCCGCTTTATTATACCTACTTCACCAGCCACCACTTTGCCGCAATGTATTCCGGCCTTAAAACCAGGCACCATGTCATATTTGCTGATGTACTTCGTACTTAGCTTCCTGATTTGCTCTTTCATATCAAAGAAACAATTCACACACCTGTTAAACTGAATTCCATCATTATACTTCCAGGCTATCACTACTTCATCACCTACATACTGATATATCTCCCCTTTATTGTCCAGGATCGGGTTGGTAATGTCTGCAAAGAACTCTTTCAGCAATTGGTGATATTTTTCATCCCCCAGTTTTTCTGCTATGGTTGTGGAAGAATTAAGATCCACAAACATAAAAATACGTTGCTCTTCCTTCGGCGTTTGATACTTACCCCTTATCATACTCCACATATTTCCTTCGCCAAATTTGGTATTAAACTGGAGCATGATCTGGGTAAGCGCCACCACCGGAGACCAAACAATGATATTCTTTACATGTATCGGGTTCTTCAAAAAACGAATCAGCGTATTTTGCGTTTCCTGATCCGACAAGGGTTTACCGGTTTGTATAGGAATGGAGATAAGACCCAGTGTCACCGCAATTATAGCAACTACAATAATGAAGGATATAATTACAGCGATTATCGTAAATCCATAGGGCTTGTCCCTGTACTTTTCATTCACATAGAAAACAAGGAAAGAGCCTCCCAACAAAGCTCCCATAAAGCCAGCACCCATATTAAAGATGAGGTGATTTGCAAAAGTGAATTTATAGCCCAGTCCTGCAGAAATATCTGAGCGGAGGGTAAAATAATCGTACAGTGTAATTATAAAAGCAATGATCAGCCAGCATATGATAATGATACCAAGCTTATTCATTTTTAATCGCATCCGCTGGGTCATAGGCTGTTGTTTTGATGATCAAACTTACGACCCTTACGGGTAAATCTGCAAGCAAACCGGAATGGTGGTTATTTGCCTCATTAGCCATAAAATTGTAACTTTAAAACAGCCCAATTCATTTTAAACAATCTTATGAAGTATTCCTTTCTCCTGCTTTGCAGTTGTTTTATTCAAACTATTGTTACTGCTCAATTAGGACTTGGTTTAAAAGCGGGGCTCAATTTCGCCAATGTCACCAGTACAGCAGGTATTTCTACCAGCAACAAAACAGGATATATGATCGGGGCCTACCTGGGTGCACGGCCAAAAAAATTATTTGGATTCCGGTCAGAGCTTATACTTTCCCGGCAGGGTTATGATTATAAAACCAATACCAACACTGGTCAGGTCAATTTGGATTACCTGCTGTTACCCCAGATCATTACGCTCAATTTTGGTAAAAAAATTCAATTGCATGCAGGCGGGCAGGCAGCTTTCTTACTAAATGCCGGGGTGGACAGTACCAGTGGCAACAGCAGTGGAAGCCTGTTTGATTACTTCAAACGATTTGACTACGGAGTAGTTGCCGGAGCAGAGATCAGTCCCATCAGCGGATTTTTTATAGGGGGAAGAATAAATGTGAGTTTTGCTGATGCCAATGAAGAAGCTCCAATTGGCGGCAACTGGCCCAATTTTATTCCCCGGCTATCTGCCAAAAACAATGTGGTACAACTATATGCTGGTTGGAGATTCTGACATTTAGAAATTTTTAACGAATTCTCCAAACCTGTACCTGTGGATTCCGGCTGAGTAAGTGTCTCAAACATTTACTCCCCGAAGGAGTCCTTCGGACAAACCGCTGTTACATGAAACCGCTTCACCTTCTTACACTTACCTGCCTTGCTATCATTGCACTTTCCTGGTTCTCCTATTCTCCCACCTGGAAAAAAACAAAAGCTTTCTTGCCAATGCGGGAAACCCCGCACAACAAGCTGACCGGTAATACCGCTGCAAAACTGGAACAAAAGGCTGCCGAAGCAAAGCAATTTGTCAAACGAAAAGGCTTCAACACAGAAACATGTTTCCTGATTGATATGACAATGCCCTCCGGCCAGGGCCGTTTCTTCATTTATAATTTTGTAAAAGACACTACAGAAAATACCGGGCTGGTGGCTCATGGAAATTGCTTTCAATACTGGCTGGAAGGGCGCCGGTACAGTAATATTGTTGGCAGCGGATGCACTTCTCTTGGCAAGTATAAAGTAGGAAATTCTTATACAGGTAAGTTTGGCTATTCCTATAAGCTCCACGGTCTCGACAGCACCAATAATAATGCTTTTGAAAGAACAGTGGTCTTACATTCTCATAGTTGTGTACCTGCCACTGAAGTAAGTGATGAAATATGTCAGAGCAATGGCTGCCCCACTGTAGCCCCGGCTTTTTTGGAACAGTTGAAACTGATCATCAACAATTCAAGGAAACCGGTGCTGCTCTGGATATATGAATAAAAAAACCGTTTCATTTTGTTGAAACGGTTCTTAAAAATTTATATAGCTAAGTTTATTCCGATGCGACTTTAAAACTTTTTACCAATGAAGCATTCATGGTAATTTCGGTATTCAATAATTTACTTACCGGGCAATTAGCTTTTGCATCCGCAGCATACTCTGCAAAGGCAGCTGCTTTACATTTAGGTACTTTGGCTTTCACTTCCAGGTGGCTGCTGGTAATAGCGCCTCCTTCCAGGGTGATGGTGCATTTTGTTTCTATACGGCTGGGAGTAAGTCCCGCTGCACCCAAAACAAAACTCAGTTTCATTGAAAAACAGCCGGCATGTGCCGCTGCTATCAGCTCTTCGGGGTTGGTGTACGTTCCGTCCTCAAACCGGCTTTTGAAGTCGTAATTCTTGTTTTTAATAACACCTGATTGGGTAACCAACTTGCCGCTTCCTTCTTTTCCGGAACCTTTCCAGTTGGCAGTTGCTGATCTTTTCATGTTTGATAGTTTTTATTAATTATAAAGGTTGGTTTTGATCTTCTCATTCAGGTCCGTCGGACAGTTCAGCCAGCCTGTTTTCCGGCTCGTTGTATTCAAT
>JBEBIF010000688.1:0-1400 GCA_040080515.1 Chitinophagaceae bacterium
AGATTAAAAAAGAACACGCAAACATTTAAACTCCGACTTTCTGAAATATTCATTTAAAACCGCATTTGAACGAGTATAAAATTAAGTAAACCACCAACAAGCAGGGCAAATGGAATTATTAAAACCATCATTAAAACTGCTGTCTTTAACCCTCTCTCTTTTATAATCATAAAGAAGTTTGCAAGGCACGGCACGAACAGTGTTAATGTTACAAGACCCACTATGACCTGTTTTTCATTAAGTAGGCCCTGCCTTGCCATGTCAAACATGCCGGCAGCACCGTAGTCCCTTCTTAGAAAGCCCATAAGAAGTGCCTCTGTTGCCTTTGCAGGCAATCCAAGAAGATTCACGATTATCGGTGATGTTGTAGTTTCTATCCAGCCGAGTATCTTTGCTTTATCGAGCAAAAAAAGGATTAAGGTACCGAGCACAAATAGTGGAACTGCTTCTTTAAGATACCATTCAATCCTGCTGAGTGTTTTCATTATAATGTTCCTTGCGCTCGGCACCCTTAACGGCGGCAGCTCCATAAAAAAATCCGGTTTTTCTCCCGGGACCACTTTTGATGCAATATATCCCGAAAGTATAAGAACCAGGATTATACTCCCTGCCCACCACAATGCTACCTTAACAGGAAAAAATCCTAACATACCAAATATGACGCCGATCTGTGCAGAACAGGGAATTGTCAGTGCAATAAGAAATGTTGCGATGACCCTTTCCCTCTTTGTCTCAAGTATCCTCGTTGTCATTGTGGCCATCGTGCCACAGCCGAGGCCGAGTACCAATGGCAAGACAGCTTTGCCATTCAGGCCGAGAAACCTGAATGCCTTGTTTGAAATCACAGCAAGTCTCGGAAGATAGCCACTGTCTTCGAGGAAGCCAAATGCCAGGAAAAATGTGGCAGTTATAGGGAGTATGATGCCCACAGCATAAGTCAATGCCATAGTGAATACCCCGTAATGGCCTACAAGCATCTCCTGTATAAAGGCCACAGGAATGACGGCCTTTATTGTCTTTTCTATCGCAGGGTTGAGGTAATTGTTAAATATAACCTTTTCAAGAAAATCAACGAGGATACCTGCACCCAGTCTGCCTACGAATTCATAAAAACCAAAAAGGACTATCAGCAGGAATAGTATTCCAAACACAGGGTGCATTGTCCATGCACCGAGTTTCTGTGCAAGGAATCCCGACTCAGGAGAACTGTTTTTAAGAACCCCTTCTCGTATTTCCTCTGCAAGTTTTATCCTGTTTTGACTTATTTTATGAGAGAGGGGCTCCCTGAAGTTTGACTGTGCTTCATCCCGTAGTTCTTCCACCTTCTTGATTGCATCAGGGGTTAAGTTTGTTATAAGCCAATCTTTAAAGGTCTCGTCACCTGAAAGTATCATCAATGC
>JBEBIF010000689.1:0-1399 GCA_040080515.1 Chitinophagaceae bacterium
AAAGATCATCGTCACCCCGTCACATCACCGGGTGCATCATGCTATCAACCCGCAGTATATAGATAAGAACTACGGACAGATATTCATTTTCTGGGACAAATGGTTTGGCACTTACCAGGAAGAAATGACGGATGTCGTACCAGTGTATGGTATTACAAGACCGGTTCGAACCTGGAACCCAATCAAGATAAATTTCCAGCATGTATGGTTATTGATAAAAGATGCGTGGCGCACCAATAGCTGGAAAGACAAATTCCTGTTATGGTTTAAGCCAACGGGTTATCGTCCTGCTGATGTGGCTGCCAAATACCCGGTGTATAAGATCAGCGATGTATATAATTTTGAAAAATACAACACCCGTACATCTGCGGCTTTTAATGCCTGGTGTTGGGTGCAACTGCTGATGGTCCTTTTCTTCGTCAGTTATATGTTTGGCAATATTGCATTGTTAAACAGTATCGATAAAACCTATATCATCTGGTATGGTGGTTTTATCTTTTTAAGTGTGTATGCCCTTACCGATCTGATGGACCGGAACCAGTATGCCATCATCCCTGAAATACTACGCAGCGGGTTGGGACTTTATTTTTTGTATGAGCAGGATGATTGGTTTGGTGCCAACCAATGGCTATCATCAGCAAAATATATCCTGGGAGCTTATTTTATTCTTTCACTTGTCGTCACGACGTGGTTTGCCATTTTACATAAAAAGGAAGATTCCGTTGTAAGCAGGGAGCCTGAAGTGGCAGGTGGGAGGTAGCAGGGAATAGGGAGAGGTATGTGTACAGTCGGGAATATCTTGCATCCTGCATCCAGTGAGCAATTCTCGTTCATCAACCACTATCATCTTTCATCTATTATCTATCATCTATTCTCTCGCTTCACTCCAAACTTCGTAAACACCAATCCTGTGGCTTTGCCGTCGGCCAGTTTGCGGGTTATTTCGTCAGCAGTTTGTTTTAGGGGCACTGGTTCCACACCGATACCCGGGTTCTTGATTCGTAAGCCACCCCTTTTTGCATCTGCCAGCATCCTGTTTACTTCTTTTGCGGGAATAATGACATACAATTCTGTTGCGGCTTCATTCGAATAGGTTTGGCTGTAGGTCATCTCACCCGCTATCAGTCCCGGGTTATTCTCGGTAAAGATGAACCCGCCGCCAATAAAGGTGAGCAGCAGATCGCCTGCATGACCGATCTTAGTAGAACTGTCCAGCTTTTGCGCTTCCACATCTGTTACTGTTAATACCCGTTTGCTGCGGGGCACAGTATCTGTTACCGCAGGAACGTCTTTTACTTCCGCCACTGGCCCCGCATCCAGGGGTGACAACTGCGCTGTATCCGGCGGCATCTCCCCTGTTCTTGTAGCGCCGTCTTTCTTTTGCCCGCAACTGCAAAGC
>JBEBIF010000690.1:0-1399 GCA_040080515.1 Chitinophagaceae bacterium
TCTCTGATCACGGGCGGGGTGTCACGGTTTAAAACCGTGGCACCCTTACTTAGAAACCCGGCACCCTTAGTACAACTTAATCCACTTTCTTCACACTCCCTGCCCCGCTGACTTTCTGACTAACCGAAGGATTCCCTTTATATTTTACATCCGCTGCACCGGATACATGCACATCCAGTTTTACGCTGGCAAATACTTCGGCGTCACCGGCACCAGACAACTCCACCTGTGTATTCTCCGCCATCATGTCAAAACATTTAATATCTGTACTGCCGGAACCATCGACAATAAAATTTTTGGTTTCACCACGAAGGGTAATTGTTCCTGCACCGGTCAGTTCAGCATCTATCTTAGGCGCTTTCAATTCCAGTTTTACATCACTGGCACCGCTCAGGTCAATGCTAATTGGTTCGGTACTGGTTATTTTATTTTGCCCGAAAAAATCACAGGCACCCGACGCTTCAAAGTTTTTGTAGGAAGGACTGCTGACATATACTTTAATCGACTTGGACGGTTTTAAGTTCGTGCCCTCTTTTTGATGGATACGCAATGTGCCGCCTTCTATATCAGTTAGAAGATATTCCAGCAAGTTTTCATCGGACTCCACTTTAATAGACGTAACAGAATCTTGCGTCACATAAACATCAATAGCTCCGCTTACATGGATACTGTTGAATGTACCGGCAGTACGGTTCTCGGTTTTCATAACCCCGTTGCCACGGATCCGTTTGCCGGTAATATAATGACAGGAGCTTAATGTGGCCGTGAACAAAATAGCTAAAAAGAAAAGACGTCTCATGGTTTTAGGTTTGTGGTATCAAAATTAGGTTCAATGAGTAATGTTCCAAACAATTTGACGTTTGGAATCGTTTGAAGGTTACAGTCAAAAAATATCCGGTTAAATCGGATGAAACCAGCCACAGTAAAGGGTTTCAAACCTCAAACCGCAAACCTCAAACAGTTTTTTTATCTTCGCAGCAACATGACCGAAAAGATCCTGATTCTCGATTTTGGCTCCCAATATACCCAGTTGATTGCCCGTGCCGTAAGAGAGGCCAATGTGTACTGCGAAATTATCCCTTATTATAAGTCCTTTGATCCGATGGCTACCGGGTTTGAACCCGGGCTAAAAGGCATCATCCTTTCCGGTTCACCCTTCTCCGTGAACGAAGAAAAAGCCCCTGATGTAAATGTGCAGGCATTTATTCAAAAAGTTCCTGTGTTGGGTATATGCTATGGCGCCCAGCTCACAGCCAAACGTTTTGGCGGAAGAGTCGAAAAAAGTAATAAACGGGAATATGGACGGGCCATCCTGGAAAGAAAGAAAGAAGATGTACTGTTTGCTGATGTGGATGAAAAATCGCAGGTATGGATGAGCCATGCCGATACCATCCTTGAA
>JBEBIF010000195.1:0-6749 GCA_040080515.1 Chitinophagaceae bacterium
CCAGAAGTAACAGAGAATAACCGCCTTGGTGTGCATATGGGAAATGGCGCAACAGAAGAAGATAAAAAAACTACTCTCGCCGGTCAGCCAGTTGATGCTGTGCCCCTGCCGCCCCAGTCGGCCAAAGATGCTTATGAAGTTGTGCTTATATCAGCAGGCGCCAGTTACAGGCGGGATACATTAGACGAACGAATCATTAATGATGTAAAGAACAGGACCGGAACATTCATAGATGTGCAGGGAGGCTACCCGCATGGTACCGCCTATGAGCAAACGGTGAATGCCTGGCCCACGTTGAAAAGCATTGCAACTCCGGTTGACATAGACAAAGATGGCATACCAGATGTTTGGGAAAAAAGATATGACCTCGATCCAGGTGATGCTGCTGATGCCACACAACTTAAACTTCATACTTTCTATACCAATATTGAAGTATATATTAACAGACTAACAAAATGAAAAAAATCAGTTTCTTCATTGGCAGCTTACTGATACTCTCCGTAATCTTACCAGAGAAAAAGAAAATAAAGATCTTTCTGGCCGGTGACTCTACCATAAGCATTAAAGAAACAAAGGCATATCCCGAAACCGGCTGGGGAATGCCCTTTACTTATTTCTGGGATTCAACAGTTACAATAGTGAACCGGGCAAAGAACGGCCGAAGCACTAAAACATTTATAAGTGAAGGATTATGGAAATCCATTTACACTGAAGCTGGCGAAGGTGATTATGTGTTCATACAATTTGGACATAATGATGAGTCCGTTGAAAAGAAAGAACGCTATGCCACACCGGATACTTTTAAAATGAACCTGGTAAGATTTGTAAAAGAAACAAGAGAGAAAGGAGCCACCCCAGTATTATTCACACCAGTGAGCCGCCGCAGGTTTGATTTAACAGGAACCGCACTGGAAACGCACAAAGAATATTCGGCTTATGTAAAAGAAGTGGCGACTAAAGAAAATGTGTTGTTCATCGACCTCGATGCAAAAAGCCGTGAACTATACCAGCAAATGGGAAAGAACGATTCCAAACTTTTATTCATGCAATTGAAGCCCGGCGAACATCCCAACTACCCTGAGGGCAGAGATGATAATACGCATTTCAACGAATTGGGTGCACGGCTGATCGCACAGATCGTTTTAAAGGAATTGCGAGAATTAAAAATTGAATTAACCGGCCGGGTATATGCTCCGCCCGTAAAAAAATAAATGAACCGGCTTCCCTGCATATGTCTTTTCCTCATCTTCGGAATAGCTTCCAAAGCGCAATTGACTGCAGGTATCACAGGAACAAGAGATACATCTTATAATCTGCTGAATGAATTTAACAAGCAGGTAAAAAATTATCCAAACATAAAATTGGTCAGCGAGCGCAACTATGATCTTATTGTTGAAGAGAAAGATATCTCCTATTCCAAAACAAAGGAAAGAGAATTAATGCTGGATGTGTTTTATCCAAAGAAAAGATCAGCAACTAAAAGTGCCGCTATTCTTTTTATACATGGCGGCGGATGGAGAAGCGGCAATAAGGCTATGCATTATCCTTTATTGCAGGCATTAGCCGCAAGGGGGTATGTTTGCATTACACCCGAATACAGGCTTTCTACCGAAGCATTATATCCTGCAGGTGTTTATGATATTAAAACAGCGATACGATGGGTGAGAAAGAATGCTGCAAAATATAATATCGATGTAAATAAAATAATAGCGGCGGGCCACTCCGCCGGCGGAGAGCTTGCCGCATTTATGGGGGCAACGAATAACAACCCGGTATTTGAAGGTAAAGGGGAGTATAAAAAATATTCAAGTGTTGTCAATGCTCTGATCGATCTTGATGGAACATTGGCCTTCATCCATCCGGAATCAGGGGAAGGAGATGACAGCAAAAGAATATCATCTGCTACCTATTGGTTTGGCTATTCCAAAACAGAAAACCCGGAGCTATGGAAGCAAGCAGCCCCGCTGACGCATGTGGGAAAACATACACCACCAGTTCAGTTCATAAACAGCAGCGTAGCAAGAATGCATGCCGGGAGGGAAGATTTTATTTCCATCTTAAACCAAAACAATATTTATTCAGAAGTAAGGACATTTGAAGGTTCGCCGCATACGTTTCTGTTATTTCATCCCTGGTTCGATTCTACGGTCAACTACATCGATCAGTTTTGTAAGAAAATATTTCCCAAAAAATCAAAGCTGGATACTTACCAGCTCATTGTAGCAAAGGATGGCAGCGGAATGTTCAGTTCCGTACAGGCAGCTTTTGATGCTGTTCCTTATAATAATGACCAAACCACTGTTATCCGTGTAATGCCGGGTGTATATAAAGAGAAATTATTTCTTGATTCCACCAAGAACCGGGTACAGTTATTGGGCACTGATAAGATGACAACCATTCTTACCTATGATGACCATACCGGTAAGCTGGCGCCTAACGGAGATACGATCAATACCAGGACTTCATGGAGTGTAAAAATAAAAGCAGATAATTTCCTTGCTTACAATATCACCTTTCAAAATGATGCCGGCTTTTCTGCCGGGCAAGCGGTTGCAATGGAATCTGATGGCGATAAGGCTACTTTTTCTGATTGCCGGTTTGTTGGCAACCAGGATGTGCTTTTTTTGAATAATGAAAATAGCAGGCAATTTTTCCAGTTCTGTTATATAGAAGGCACTACCGATTTTATTTTTGGTTCCGCTACCGCCTGGTTTGAAAAATGTGAGATTTACTGCAAGAAGAATTCGCATGTTACAGCCGCTTCCACACCCGCTTCAAAAGAATGGGGCTTTGTATTTGACAATTGTAAACTCACCGGTGATACTTCGTTGCATAATGTATCGCTGGGCCGTCCGTGGCGGCCAACGGCTGCTGTGGTTTACATGAATTGCTATATCGGCGCACACATAAAATCGGAAGGCTGGAGCAACTGGAATAACACAGACAATTACAAGTTTGCCCGCTATGCTGAGTATAAAAATTATGGCCCTTCCTCAAACCCCGCCAAACGGGTGAGTTGGGTGAAACAGCTAACAGATGAAGAAGCAAAGCAATATGACAGAACTAAATATCTGAAAAGCTGGTATCCCGATAAAAAGTGATCGGGTAATTAGTTAATTAGTTTATTGATGAATAAGATACTTTTAATATTATCATTCCTCCTGGCAGGCTTAGGGGTCTTTGCACAACCAGTTTCCAAAGTATGGGTGGCGGATAATGGAAATGGCACTTACAACAACCCCATCATCAATGCGGATTACAGCGACCCGGATGCTATTCGGGTTGGCAATGACTACTACATGATATCTTCCAGCTTTAATCACACACCCGGTTTGCCAATACTTCATTCAAAAGATTTGGTGAACTGGCGGCTGATTGGCCACGCTTTAAAAAAATTGCCATCTCCACATTATGATACAGTAAGGCATGGTGGCGGTGTGTGGGCTCCAAGTATCCGTTATCATAACAACGAATTTTATATCTACTATCCCGATCCGGATTTCGGTATCTATCTGACCAAAGCAAAAAACATCAACGGTCCATGGACAGAACCGGTAATGGTGGAAGCAGGTAAAGGATTGATAGACCCCTGCCCTCTCTGGGATACTGATGGCAAAGTATATCTCGTTCATGCCTATGCCGGCAGCCGTGCGGGGATAAAATCCATCATCGTTGTTAAGGAATTAAATGCAGCAGGAACAAAAGTTATCAGCGATGCTGTAATGGTATATGACGGGCATGAAAAAGATCCAACCATTGAAGGACCGAAATTCTATAAACGTAATGGCTGGTATTACATTTTTGCCCCGGCCGGTGGTGTAAGTACCGGTTGGCAAACAGTTTTAAGAAGCAAAAATGTTTACGGTCCTTACGAAAGAAAAGTAGTGATGGACCAGGGCAATACGCCTGTTAACGGTCCTCACCAGGGAGCATGGGTTGATACAAAAACTGGTGAGAGCTGGTTCCTGCATTTCCAGGATAAGGAAGCATACGGAAGGGTGGTTCACCTGCAACCTATGAAATGGATAAATGACTGGCCGGTGATTGGAGAAGATAAAGACGGCGATGGAAAAGGAGAACCCGTATTAGTTTATAAAAAGCCGAATGTTGGAAAAGCCTATCCCGTACAAACTGTTGCTGACAGTGATGAATTCAATTCAAACAAATTAGGATTGCAATGGCAGTGGCAGGCAAACCCAAAAGCATACTGGGCATTTCCATCAAACGGAATGTTACGGTTATTCTCTGCACAAATTCCTGACAGTATAAAAAACTATTGGGATGTGCCCAACCTGCTGATGCAGAAATTTCCGGCTGATGAATTTGTGGTTACTACAAACCTTTTTTTTAAACCAAGGTTAGATGGAGAAAAAGCCGGGCTGATCATTCATGGGACTGACTATGCTTATATAGCATTAGTAAAGAAAGCGGATGGCAATTATATTTCTTTTAGTGTTTGCAAAAATGCTGACAAAGGAAAAGAAGAGATACTGGTGGACGGAGGAAGGATAACCAATGCTGATATCTATTTCCGGGTGAAAGTAACAACAGGCGGTCTCTGCGAATTCAGCTATAGTGAAGATGGAAATACCTACAAGACTATTGGTGAAAAACTGGTAGCCAAACCCGGTCGCTGGGTAAGTGCAAAAGTGGGATTGTTTTGTACAAGAATTGTGAAGACAAATGATTCGGGGTATGCAGATGTGAATTGGTTTCGGTTTGACCCCCTGTCCTCCGCCGCGGCGGAGTGACTTCGGTCAATGATTCATTAAAGTGTGATAGAGTTGTAAAGGATAAAAGTCATTACCCCGTAGGGGGTAAAATATCAGTAGCCCCGGGTGAAACCCGGGGAAAATAAAATGACAAGTGTATTCAGAACCCTGTAGGGGTTCAACAGTTCGGAGTATCGTAGTAAATAAAAAATAAAGGCAGTAAAGATGTTCGCAAATGCTGAGCAGCGAACCGAACGATGAAGAGTGCGACGCAACGAAGCTGATAGTAGCACAGGCGATGACAAAATAATTTCAGTACTTAAAATAATCAGTATGGAACGCCGTAAATTTTTAGGTTACACTGCCGCCGCCGGTGCAGCCTTAATGCTGAACCCGTTTGAATCATTTGCCGCTACCGGTACAAAAGCCCGGTTGGCTTTAGTAGGCACCGGCCATCGCGGCTCCGGTTTTTGGGGAAGCGGATTAAAAGAGTATTTCCAGGATGTGGTGGAATTTGTCGGACTCTGTGATATTAACCCGGGGCGAATGGCGTATGTAAAAGAAATGATGAAGACAGGCTGCCCCACTTTTACTGATTTTGAAAAAATGCTCCGGGAAACAAAGCCGGATTATGTGATCGTAACCACGGTGGATGCCACGCATGATGAATTTATTGTGAAGGCTCTTGACATGGGTTTCAATGTCATTACCGAAAAACCACTTACCACGGATGAGGTAAAATGCAAGCGGATACTGGATGCAGAACAGAGATCGGGTAAAAAAGTGATGGTGGCCTTCAATTACCGTCATAGTGTGCATGCCATGCAATTAAAAGAATTGCTGGCCAATAAAAGAATAGGCAAAGTAACCTCCGTTGATTTCAACTGGTACCTGAATGTTTACCATGGCGCCGATTACTTCCGCCGCTGGCATGGACGCATGAATAAAAGCGGCTCCTTATGGGTACATAAGGCCACGCATCATTTTGATCTGCTGAACTGGTGGCTGAACAGTGAACCGGTGGAAGTGAGTGCTTATGGCTCGCTGGAGCATTATGGAAAAAACAATTCGTTCCGTGGCACCAAATGCAGAGGGTGTGAGCATAAAGACCAATGCAAATTCTACTGGGATATTACCAAAGATGAACGGTTGAATAATTTATATGCAAAGAATGAACAACATGATGGGTACCTGCGGGATGGTTGTGTGTGGAGTAATGATATTGATACATATGATAAAATGTCGGCACAGATCATTTATGCCAATGGAGTAACGGCCAACTACTCTCTTACCACCTATTCTCCGTATGAAGGATGGCAGATCGCTTTCAATGGAATGAACGGCCGGATAGAAACCTGGGAAGATATTCCGTACTTACAAAAAACAGCGGATGACCAGGCCAACCGCCATGCCATGGAAATGAGCAATGCAGATGATGCTATTCCCGGAGAGTTCAGAGAGATCATGGTGATGGATAATTTTGCGAAGAACTATGAGATATTCACCACACCCAAAATAAAAGGCGGTCATGGTGGCGGAGATGTACGGATGCAGCGGCGGATCTTTATAGATAAAAATGATAATCCGCATAATGTGATGGCCGGCACAAGAGAAGGCGCCATGTCTATTCTTATCGGCATAGCCGCAAGAAAAAGCATTGCATTAAAACGTCCGGTAAAAATTTCGGAGCTCACCGACCTGGTGCCAATGGCCAACAGGTTTTAAAAATTGATATATGAAAAATATTTTCTTCTCTGTCCTTTATTTTCTTTTTGCTGTTGCAGCATCCGGTCAATCGAAGCAGGAAACAGCCGTGGCCAATGCTACGGAAAAATTGCGCAAAGCCATGGTCGATGGCAACAAAGAAGAATTGGAAAATAGTGTATCAGACAAACTCAGCTATGGCCATAGCGGCGGGCATATTGATGATAAAAAAGAATTTGTTGAAAAGATAGCAAGTGGCAAATCGGATTTTGTTTCTATTGATCTGACGGAGCACACGGTAAGTGTGAGTGGAAAGACCGCTCTCGTTCGTCA